>SMWN01000021.1 GCA_004356415.1 Gammaproteobacteria bacterium | reverse complement strand
GGTTCAGTTAGCTTGTCAATGCTCATGGACTGCGTTGACCCTCTTGACAAGGGGAGCCCATTGTCGGCGAGGAACGCCTTGCCATGAACATTGACAAGCTAACTGAACCCGACAATATCAGCTGGACTGAGTACCAGACTTGTTGCCTACAAGACGCAAGTACAGGACAATCAACGTTTAATTTTTATCCATAACGGTCATTTACATGGAAAAAAATACCACTTATGAGCAACCATTGAATGAACGTGTACGCACTTTCCTGCGCCTCGAACATTTATTTGGAATTGCAGATCATCACAGCCCCCAAGACAGTCAGTGGGATAGCAGGATAGCTATATCATGTTTGCTGGAAATTCTCGATTTGATATCGCGGTCTGACATAAAAAGTGACTTAATCAAGGAGTTGGAACGCCATGCAACTACTCTAAATGTATTAAAAAATAACCCAGGTGTTGATCTTCAAAGACTAATTGATATTTTAAATAATATTAATGTTTATCTTTCAACATTGCGAGACAGTGACTTCCAACCCGGTCACAATCTAAAACAGGATGAGTTAACGACATCAATCAAACAAAGAATTTCTATTCCCGGGGGAACCTGCAATTTTGATCTCCCTGCTTATCACCACTGGCTACATAAACCAGTACAATCCAGACATGAAGATTTGAAAATATGGAAACAGGATCTTTCAGTCATACAAGATTCTCTGGCTATCGTATTACTCATGCTGAGAAACAGCACTACACCTGTGATTGAAAACGCCGAATCAGGTTTTTATCAACAACCTATTGAATCCAAACTATCCTGCCAATTAATTCGTGTCATCCTCTCCGAGAATTGTAACTATTTTCCTGAAATAAGTGGCGGCAAACATCGATTCACAATACGTTTTATGGAACAACCTTCAACAGCAGCTAGACCTGTGCAAACTAAAAGCGCTGTAGAATTTGAGCTTCACTGTTGTATTTTATGAAGAAAATTATTAAATGCCCCGAATGTGGAAAATCAAGCGAATATTCTCCGGCAAATAAGTATCGTCCGTTTTGTAGCAAGCGTTGCAGGCTCATTGACCTTGGTGAATGGATCGAGGGGAAATACAGACTTGGAGCAGAAGAAAATTGTCACACCACAGAACCTTTATCAGGAGACATGAATACAAAGCATTGAGTTAGGTATTCATTAATTTGCAAGCGTCTATACAATCGGATACTTATCCAATGCCTGTTTTATGCTTTTCTGACCCCAGACACCACTTAGGACAGAAATTCCCTGGGCTCCACCACTCCATGACTTTTCCATATCTTCAGCCTGCATACCCCCTAAAGCATAAATTGGGATAAGTAGCGTCTCCACAAGGCTTTTGAATTTGTCCCATCCCAATGGCTTCGCCGCTTGATGGCTTATTGTTCGATTCACCGGTGACAAAACTGCAAAATCGACATCTATCTTGCATGCATGTTCCAATTCTCTGGAGTTATGGCATGATGCTGCCACTAGGAAATTATTGTCGAGCGGCCGCTCATTGAGTTGCATTAACCTTCTACTGTTAAGATGAACGCCGTGGGCAACAAATTTTATTGTAACTTCTGGTGAGCTATTCATAAGTAACCTGGAATCGCTGCTTCTACACATTTCAAGCAGTTCTGTGACTAATATTTGATTCCTGCCATACTGTGAATCATCACTGAATCGTAGTTGAAACAAGCGAACTCCGGCAGAGATACATGCTGCAAAGGTCTTGATGTAATCTTCTAAATTACCTTCAGGCTCAGGGCAGATCAAATAAAATTCAGGTAATTGTACAGCCTTGATAATAGGTTTGTTGGCTTCTGGAAAATCACGTTTATACAATTCTGAGATATCTACCCATTCTATTTTTTGACCTTGCCGACCATAACACCCATTGTTGTCCAGTAAATCTGAGTCCCATGAACCAACTTGCCAAACATCAAGCAGCACGGAATATGCCTCATAGTCATGATATATTTTGATCAAGGGATGTGCTGAATTTACAGTAACAGCGAGTTCTTCTTCCAATTCCCTTGATAATGCTTCTCCAACTGTTTCTTCGGGCCCCAGCTTACCTCCTGGGAATTCCCATAAACCAGCCTGATGTACATTTGATAATCTGCGAGACAATAACACCTGATTTCTGTTATTTCTGATGACACCTACTGCAATATGCAAAAAATCATCAGGTATCATAGATAACTATTACGAACGATATTCGGAATTAATGCGAACATACTCATGAGAGAGGTCGCAGGTCCAGATAACAGCACTTGCGCTTCCTCTGCCCAGGAAAATGTGCACACTAATTTCTTCCTGATTCATCACATGCTGACCCTCTGCCTCAGTGTAGGTCTCCGCCCTTTGTCCCCGCTCAACAATTTTTACATCATTGAGTGAAATTGAGATTCTTTCAATATCGAGATCAGAAAGATCAGATCTACCGATTGCAGCCAGTATCCTTCCCCAGTTTGGATCGGAGGCAAAAAATGCTGTCTTAACCAGTGGTGAATTGGCTACAGTTAATGCAACTTCTCTGCATTCTCCCTCTGATTTCCCATCAGCAACATAAATTGAAATAAACTTAGTCGCACCTTCACCATCTCTGACAATGGCCTGCGCAAGATAAACACAAACTTCTAGCAATGAATTTTTAAATAACAGGCCTGAACCTTCATCAAAGGATTTGATTTCGGCAACACGGCTCTCTCCAGTTGCAACTATAAAACAGGCATCGTTTGTCGAAGTATCACCATCAACACTAATACAGTTAAATGAATCCTCTGCCGCGTCATTCAGTAAATTCTGCAGCAGAAGCTCATCAATATTTGCATCCGTTGCAATATATGCAAGCATAGTTGCCATATCCGGCCTTATCATGCCAGAACCTTTGGCAATTCCTGTGATTGTTATTTCGCCATCTGGCATATCTAACTTTCTCGATATGCCTTTGGCTAAGGTATCCGTCGTTAAAATTGCATCAGCAATATTATGCCATGCATCTTCTCTAAGCTTATCAACCAGAGTTGGGATTGCCTTTTTTATTTTTACAACAGGCAAGGGCTCAGCAATCACACCTGTTGAGAAAGGTAAAATATTTTCAACAGGTGTCCCCGTATGATCAGCCAGATGACGACATACATCCATAGCTGCCTCTACCCCCTTCTCTCCCAAGCCCGCATTCGCATTACCTGAATTGATTAGACAAAAACTTGGATTTCCATTTTTCAAATGATTTTTGGCAACAATAACGGGTGCTGCACAGAACGCATTTTTTGTAAAAATAGCAGCGCAGTTTGAATTTCTGCCAAATGAGATAAGCGCTAAATCTTCTCTTTTTTCTATATATATCCCGGCAGCGCAGGCGGATACTTGCACACCCTTAACGGGCAGGAGTTCTGATATCTTGCTTAATCCTACAGCCATAAAACACACCAAAGTTTAACTATTTATTGAGAGCTAGGCGATACTTTTACATTCATGCAAAGTCTCTTATTTTAATTTTCCATGACATTGTTTGTATTTTTTCCCCGAACCACAGGGACAGGGCTCATTACGCCCAATCTTTCTCTGTCTCCGCACAAATGGTTCCATCCCCATACTTTCTGGCCTGTTCGCTGGTTGATTCCCCAATGGATCCGGAGATGCGGCGTGGTTAAATTTCATGTTCTGAGGTTTACTTCGCTGTTGCTCGGCTGCCTCTACATCTTCCTCTGTTCTAACCTGGACCATCGAAAGAAAAGAAATTAAATCATGTTTTATATTCTCAAGCATCAATACAAACATTTCAAAGGCTTCACGCTTGTATTCCTGCTTTGGATTCTTTGCAGCATAACTTCGTAGATTAATCCCCTGACGTAAGTGATCCATCGCGATCAAATGTTCCTTCCATTGTCTGTCCAGAACATCCAGCAACACCTGTTTCTCAACTCGCCTCATAATGTCAGAACCAACAAGAGCTTCCTTTTCTTTTGCTGCCTTCTCTACACTTTCCAGTATTTTATCTCTAAGCGCTTCTTCATCTAACGAGTTATCACTTTCAAGCCAGGCTGTAATATCCAGATTTATGCCAAGATCATGAGCAATGGCTTCAGTTAAGCCATCGACATCCCATAATTCATCTACGCTTCCAGGTGGAATATAAGTGTTGATAATATCGCTTACCACATCTTCACGCATTGCCTCGATATTTTCCTTTACATCGTCATCCATAAGCAGATCATTTCTCTGCTCATAGATCACTTTGCGTTGATCATTGGCGACATCATCATATTCAAGCAAATGTTTTCTAATATCATAGTTATGTGCTTCTACTTTTTTTTGCGCATTTTCTATTGCACGACTTACCAATGAGGATTCTATTGCCTCGCCATCTTCCATACCAAGTTTTTGCATGAGAGAAGAGACTCTCTCCGATGCAAATATACGCATCAGGTTATCTTCAAGTGAAAGATAAAACCGGCTGGAGCCCGGATCACCTTGGCGTCCTGATCGCCCTCTTAGTTGGTTATCAATACGTCTCGATTCATGGCGTTCCGTACCAACAATATGTAAACCCCCACTGGCAATGACTTCCTGATGCCTTTTCTCCCATGCTTCCTTAATTTTTCCTGTTTCGCTTTCATTTTGCTCACCTAACTGCTTGAGTTCAGCATCCAGACTCCCTCCAAGCACAATATCTGTGCCACGACCAGCCATATTGGTCGCGATAGTGACAGCACCAGGCATCCCCGCCTGTGCAATAATTTCAGCTTCTCTTTCATGTTGTTTGGCATTGAGGACCTGATGATTTACCTTCTCTTTTTTGAGCAAATCAGACAGATATTCAGATACCTCAATTGAAGCGGTACCAACAAGCACGGGCTGACCTCTAGCTTTACAGTCCTTAATGTCTCTGATGATTGCATCAAATTTCTGTTTTGACTTGAGATACACTGCGTCACTTGCCTCATCGCGAATCATTGGCATATGTGTTGGTATGACGACTACTTCCAGGCCGTAAATGTCCTGAAATTCAAAGGCTTCGGTGTCTGCTGTACCGGTCATCCCCGACAGCTTTTCATACAACCTGAAATAATTCTGATAAGTAATTGAGGCCAGCGTCTGATTCTCGTTTTGAATTGGCACACCTTCTTTTGCCTCTATTGCCTGATGTAATCCATCAGACCAACGTCGACCTGACATTGTCCTACCTGTAAATTCATCAACAATGACTATCTCATTGTCTTTTACTATGTAATCGACATCCTTCTGAAATAAGGTATGGGCCCTCATTGCGGCATTTAAGTGGTGCAGCACGCTGATATTAACAGGATCGTACAAGCTCCGTTCTGAGCCAATGATATTTTCGTCACGAAATAGTGTTTCGATATAATCATTACCCTCTTCCGTGAGATAAGCCTGTTTCAATTTTTCATCGACACTGTAGTGACCAGGTCCGTCCTCTTCTTCCTGTTTTTCCAATCTCGGTATTATCTTGTCAATGCTGATATACAAATCTGATCTGTCATCAACTGCACCAGAGATAATTAACGGTGTTCGTGCCTCATCGATTAAAATAGAGTCTACTTCATCAACGATTGCATAGTTTAATTCTCTCTGGACACGACCTTCCTTACTAAAAGCCAGATTGTCTCTCAAATAATCAAAACCAAACTCATTATTAGTGCCATAAGTTATATCTGCCTCATACGCTTTCTTTCGGTCTTCCTGACTGATGCCCGTGTATATCACACCCGTTTTAAGACCCAGATATTCATAGATATTGTTCATCCACTCCGAATCACGCTTGGCCAGATAATCGTTTACGGTAATCACGTGGACGCCTTTCATACTCAGGGCATTGAGATAGGCAGGTAATGTTGCAACCAATGTCTTGCCCTCGCCAGTACGCATCTCCGAAATTTTACCGTTATGCAAGACCATGCCTCCCACCAGCTGCACATCAAAATGCCGCTCACCAAGTGTTCTCTTTCCTGCTTCCCGGACCAAGGCAAAGGCCTCAGGCAACAGATCATCAAGGTTTTCTCCCCGCATAAATCGATCACGAAATCCTGCAGTTTTCAGTGGGAACTCATGTTCTTGCAGGGCAATAAATTGCTCCTCCAGATCATTTATCTTTTCCACAACCTTGCACAATTTTTTAAGCATACGCTCATTGCGACTTCCAAATATTTTTCTAATTAAACCAATAACCATTGTGATTTATATAAGCTTGCGAAAAGCTCCCTTTACCGCCTGGAGTGATAGACCTTAAGGGAGACAAAAATGAGTTGTTAATTTATTGAAACAAACTTTCTGGGATTGACATGCTTGCCATTGTGTACAACTTCAAAGTGTACATGTGGTCCTGTTGAACGACCTGATGTACCCATTACCGCAATGATTTGTCCTTTTTCTACTTTATCACCTATAACAACAAGATTTTTTTTGTTATGCGCATACCGAGTCACATAACCATTACCATGACTGATTTCAATCATGATTCCATATCCGGCATGCCTGCCTGACCATGTCACGATCCCGGTTGCAACAGATGTCACCTTTGATCCCGATTTTCCGGCCAGATCGATGCCCTCATGAAAATCTCTTCTGCCAGATATCGGATCAGTTCGCCAACCAAACAATGATGACGTCCAGCCACCAGTGACTGGACTCCCCTGTGGAAGGATTTGCGACTGGATGTTACTATTCATCAACATGGATTCCATCGCTGAAAACTTCTCATTTCTATCCTCAATCCTCTTACTTAAGATTTTTAATTCCTCAATAAAATCAATTACATCTAGAGAATTTTGATCCGCAATCATTAAAGGTCCACCCATACCAGGTGGTTCCAGCAGGTTAAACTCGATATCAGAAATATTGGCAATATCAGCTAGGCGTGAACCCAGCGCATCAAGTCGAAGCAAGTGTGCCTGCAGGGTACTTAATCGCGCAGCCATTGCATCCAGACTTTTCGCGGCATTCCTTTTGGCACTATCTACACTGGTTTGCTGCTTTTCAAACTCTTGCTTCCACTCAACATCCTTTTGCTCATTCAGAGCAGAATATGCGATCTCAGCCTGATTAATGGCAATCTTACCTCCGACATGGAAGGTGCCAAATGCCGCTACCAGAAACAGTAGCCCAATGAACAGAGACCCAAACAAACCTATTGAGAGTCTGTAGGACTTATTTCTATTCTCCGATATTAATATGAGTTCCATATAATATTATTTTTCTCTATCATATAACTATGTCTGGTCAAAGAAACCTTATTGCCCGTCAGTTCAGCGAACTTGTCAGTTCCAATGATCAACTCAACAAGTTGTATCAACACGCAAAGGATATTTGTGCGCTCAATGAAAAACTACACAAACATCTTGCCCCTTCCCTACGTAGTCATTGTAATGTTGCCAACTACTCCGATGAAACCCTTACCGTGAATGCCGACACATCCGCCTGGGCCTCTAAACTACGATATTGTATCCCTGATATTCTTGAATTTGCAAAACTCGAATGCGGACTGACCAACTTAAAAACAGTCCGAGTCAGGGTTTCGCCAATCCACCACAAAGCTAATCAATCTAAAACTGATCAATCTAAATTTTCTGGTACCAATCCTACCAGGAAAGCACGCCTGTCAAAAAAATCTGCAGATTTTATCAAAAATGTCGCAGAATCAATCAATGATCCTGTCCTTCGAAAATCTATCCTAAAAATTAGTACCCACGGCAAATAACTTGCAAAAATATTTTATTATTATGTTGCTGCAATAGGCTGCATAAATGAGATGGGCAAATCTATCTCATCTTCAAAACTGACCAACTCCCATGCTGATTCTATGGCCAATAATTCCCTCAACAATCTATTATTTAATGCATGTCCAGATTTAAAACCTGTAAACGATCCGATCAGGCTATGCCCGAGTAGATATAAATCACCGATTGCATCGAGTATCTTGTGTTTCACACACTCATCCTCAAATCGCAATCCGTCTTCATTCAATATTCTGTAATCATCAACAACAATGGCATTGTCCAGAGTGCCACCCAATGCCAGGTTATTCTTTCGTAACAGCTCAACGTCCCGCATAAAACCAAAAGTTCTAGCGCGACTCACTTCCTTTACATAGGAGGTTGTTGAGAAATCTATTTCAGCCTTACAATTTCCGTCATGAAACATCGGATGATCAAATTCGATGGTGAAACCTACTTTAAAGCCTTCGAATGGTTCAAACATCGCCCATTTATCACCATCCTCAACGCGAACCTTTTCCTTAATTCGCATAAACCGTTTCGGTGCATTTTGTTCTTCCACGCCTGCTGACTGGATCAGGAATACGAATGGCCCGGCACTACCATCCATAATGGGCACTTCATCAGAACTAAGATCAATATAGGCATTATCTATACCGAAGCCGGCAAGCGCAGATAACAGGTGCTCAACGGTTGATATTTTGACGTCACCTTTAACCAGTGAGGTAGACAGCATTGTATCGCCTACATTTTCTGGTCTAGCCTCAATTTCGACCGGGTCATCAAGATCGACCCTGCGAAAAATAATTCCGGCATTCACTGCCCCAGGCCTCAATGTAAGGAAAATCTTCTTACCGGTATGCAGACCAACCCCGGTGGCTCGTATAACATTTTTAAGCGTACGTTGCTTTATCATTGATTTTATTGACCTTTTTTATACATCTGCCCCTGAATCCCCCAAATATTCAGTCTTTCCCTAGCCTAACTAACCAACCTCTAAATACGAGGAACAGATTGAACGCACAGTGTATCAGGCAATTACATATATTATCAATCCGCCTGACGTCTTAAAAAGGCGGGAATATCCAAATATTCCGAGTTATTTTCAACCTTTTGCGAGTCTATTTCCTTATCCTGGTTACGCATCACCGTTGGGCGATCAAACTCCTTGTAACCACCCACCGCAGCATTCTCGACCAATTGAACCCTTGTCGCTTCTTCCCGCGTGGTGTGCCCAAGTCCTGTTGCTACGATTGTGACTCTCATTTCGCCGCTCATATCAGGATCAATGACGGTCCCGACAACAACAGTCGCGTTATCAGAGGCAAATTGTTTAACAGTATTGCCCACTTCGTCAAACTCACCAATTGTCATATCCATGCCAGCAGTAATATTCACCAAAATGCCCCGTGCACCTGAGAGATTAATATCTTCCAGTAATGGGCTGGAAACAGCAGCTTCAGCAGCAACAGCAGCACGATCTTCACCTTGTGCTTTACCTGTGCCCATCATTGCCATCCCCATCTCAGACATGACCGTCCTGACATCCGCAAAATCGACATTAATCAAACCAGGACAAGTAATCAGTTCTGCAATACCTTGTACCGCACCGAGTAGAACATCATTGGCAGCACCGAATGCATTCAAAAGACTAATATCACGACCCAGGACAGCTAATAATTTTTCGTTGGGAATCGTAATCAGGGAATCCACAAATTGCCCAAGTTCATTAATTCCCTCGTCTGCTATTTTTGATCTCTTTTTGCCTTCGAAAGCAAAAGGTCGTGTAACAACCGCAACAGTCAAAATTCCCATTTCTTTCGCTACCTGAGCAACAATAGGTGCGGCACCAGTACCAGTACCGCCGCCCATCCCGGATGTAATGAAGATCATATCTGCACCATCCAGAACATCCATGATGCGATCTCTATCTTCAAGTGCGGCCTGACGACCAATTTCAGGATCTGCTCCTGCACCCAGACCTTTTGTAATATTCCTTCCCAGTTGTAATAAAGTTTTTGCAGATGAATTATTAAGTGCCTGCGCATCAGTATTGGCACAAATAAATTCCACTCCTTCAATATTGCCTGATAGCATATGCTGAACAGCATTCCCACCACCACCACCAACACCTATAACTTTGATAATGGCAGCCTGATTGTCAGTATCTATAAATTCAAACATGACATATATCTCCTCATCTAAAAATTAAACTTTAAAAATTACCCTCTAAAAATTACCTTGAAACCAGCTCTTCATTCTTTCCCACATCCCATCACTCCCCCTTAATGCCGAGAAACCTTCTTGCATTTGCTTGCGACCAAACAACAATAAGCCGACGCCTGTTGAATAAATCGGATTCTTGACCACATCAGCCAATCCTGAGACATGTTGTGGCAAACCAAGTCTTACTGGCATGTGAAAAATTTCCTCTGCAAGCTCAACTACTCCTTCCATCTTTGAACTGCCACCCGTCATAACGATGCCTGCAGCAATCAAATCTTCAAAACCACTTCTCCGCAGCTCTGCCTGAATCAGGGTAAATAATTCCTCATACCGTGGCTCAACAACTTCAGCCAGTCTCTGTCTTTCCAATTTGCGGGATGGACGATCTCCAACACTGGGAACATCTATCGTCTCTTCGGAATTAACCAACTGCGTTAATGCACAGGCATATTGCACCTTG
>SMWN01000148.1 GCA_004356415.1 Gammaproteobacteria bacterium | reverse complement strand
CGTTATTAATTGCGGTGGCCGTCATGGCTGCGTTCTATATCTATCCTGAACAATCGATGTTGCTCAGGGTTGGTGGTTTGCTGCTCGGTGGTGGTATTGCTGTTGCCATTGCATTACAGACCGTAAAGGGTCGCAACATCTGGGGTTTTTTCCATGGTGCTCAGATAGAAGTACGCAAGGTTGTGTGGCCTACGCGTCAGGAAACGGTACAAACAACATTGATCGTTGTGCTGGTTGTTATTTTAATTTCCATCATTTTGTGGTTGTTGGATATGTTTCTTGGCTGGACCATCGGTTCACTCATGGGTCAGAGGGATTAACGACAGATGTCTCTCAATTGGTACGTTGTGCATGCATATTCTGGGTACGAAGACCGTGTGATGAATTCATTAAAGGATCGTATCGTACAGTACGATATGGTAGACAGCTTTGGAGAAATATTGGTGCCGAAGGAAGAGGTCGTCGAGATGCGGGAAGGTAAAAAGCGTACGACTGAACGTAAATTCTTTCCCGGTTACGTCTTGGTGCAGATGGAAATGAATGATGATACCTGGCATATGGTCAAGGATATGCCCCGTGTACTGGGCTGTATTGGCGGCACAAGTGACAGGCCAGCACCAATCTCGGATGCCGAAGCAGAGTCAATACTTCAGCGTGTTCAAGAAGGTGTTGATAAGCCGACACCCAAGGTGATGTTTGAGCCAGGTGAGATAATCCGTGTTATTGATGGACCATTTAAGGACTTTAATGGTGTTGTCGAAGAAGTGAATTACGAAAAGAACCGATTGCGTGTTTCGGTGTTGATATTCGGACGTTCCACACTGGTTGATCTTGAATTTGGCCAGATAGAAAAAGACTGATTTGAAAGAGGCTGATGTGTGGATAAACCTGAATCAGTTGATTGTTTTTAAGATTTTGTAAAACCGGAAGGCTTCAATCTCTAATTGGATTGGAGTTTTCGTAGAGGGGAGCCGAGAGGCGTTATTACCCAAGGAGATAGTGTGGCTAAGAAAATTGAAACTTATATCAAGTTACAGGTGCCTGCGGGCCAGGCAAACCCGAGTCCACCAGTGGGCCCGGCGTTGGGTCAGCATGGGCTGAACATCATGGATTTCTGTAAGGCCTTTAATGCGCAGACACAGAGCATGGAACCCAACCTTCCTGTCCCTGTTGTTCTTACAGTGTATAACGATAAAAGTTTTACCTTCATTATCAAGACGCCACCTGCCTCATTTTTGTTGAGGAAGGCAGCGGGCGTCGCCAAAGGCAGTGGCACACCAAATACAGATAAGGTGGGCAAGGTCAACCGACAACAGCTGGAAGAAATTGCCAAGGCAAAAGAACCTGATTTAACTGCTGCTGATATGGATGCATCTGTGCGCACGATTGCTGGTACTGCACGTAGTATGGGCATTGAGACGGAGGGTGTTTGATCATGGCAATTTCCAAACGTGTTAAATCCTGGAAAGATAAAATAGATGAGGGAAGGCTCTATGCTGTCACGGATGCATTGCAGTTATTGAAAGAGTGTTCGACCGTCAAATTTGATGAATCGGTAGAGGTCGCAGTCAACCTTGGTGTTGATGCAAGAAAGTCTGATCAGGCGGTCAGAGGTGCATCAGTGCTGCCTAAAGGTACGGGGAAAACTGTACGAATCGCTGTATTTGCTCAAGGTGAACAAGCCGAAGCTGCAAAAGCCGCTGGTGCTGATGTTGTTGGATTTGATGATCTAGCAGAGCGTATGCAGGCTGGTGAAATAAATTTTGATGTTGTTATTGCTACACCGGACGCAATGCCTGTTGTCAGTAAGTTAGGTAAAGTTTTGGGCCCACGTGGTTTAATGCCTAATCCTAAAGTCGGTACCGTGAGTGCAGATGCCGGGCAAGCGGTAGAGAATGCCAAGGCGGGTCAGGTACGTTACAGAACAGATAAAAATGGCATCATTCATTGTGCTATCGGCAAGGTTTCATTTGATGTCGAAGCATTAATAGAAAACCTTGAATTCCTGTTGTCCGATCTGGTCAAAGCGAAACCAAGTTCAGCGAAAGGCATTTATCTTAAGAAAGTCAGTCTTTCAACAACAATGGGGCCAGGAATAACAGTAGATCAGAGTAGTCTATCTGCGTAGATTTTTAGTATTTGTTTTTTTCATGTGTAATAGGTGGTTTTTATTACGCATTTTGATGGCTTTGTACTAGCGGTGTATCCGTTAGACGTCAAAGACCGCAGGTGCATGTTTTGTATATATAAGTGTTTCATACATATACATGGAGCAAGCTTAATGTAATTAGATTTTACCTGCGCAGACGGTGATATCCCAAAACAGTTTACTCCTGTTTTTAAGGGTCACCGTGGTTGGTTTTATATTCACTTTTGTGAATATGGGGCCTTGGTGTGACCTGGGCATGCACTTTTCAGAAAAACTGAAAGGGCCGTGAGCCTGAATAATTTAGGAGGAAAGATGTGAGTATAAACCTTGAAGCAAAGAAAGCGATAATTGAAGAAGTAGCTGAAATTGCTGGTAACTCACCATCTGCAGTGGCAGCAGAATATAGTGGTCTGACCGTCAGCGACATGACAGAGTTACGTCAGTCCGCACGCGATGCCGGTATTTATCTGCGTGTTGTCAGAAATACTCTTGCGCGTCGCGCTTTGGAAGATACAAATTTTGATTGTATGCGAGAAGGTCTGGTTGGACAGCTTATCCTCGCTTTTTCCAAAGATGAGCCAGGTACTGCAGCAAAGGTGATTCGTGATTTTGCAAAGAAAAACGACAAACTTGTTGTCAAGCTGGTGGCGCTGGAAGGTAAGTTATTGCAGCCCTCTGATATTGAAGCATTGGCAAACCTACCAAGCAAAGAACAGGCGATTAGCATGTTAATGAGTATGATGACTGCACCTGTTGCAGCGTTGATCAGAACATTGGCTGAGCCACACGCGAAGTTAGTGCGTACGGTTAAAGCGGTCGCTGATCAGAAGCAAGCTGCTTGATTCATTATTGGAACTTTTATGAATTTAAAAATTCATAGGTTAAATTTAATTTTAAGATTTAATTGGGAGTATTAACAATGGCTGTAAAGAAAGAAGAACTTTTGGAAACAATTTCTAACATGACTGTACTTGAAGTTGTCGAACTCGTAGAAGCAATGGAAGAAAAATTTGGTGTGTCTGCTGCTGTTGCCGCTGCACCTGCACCTGCTGCTGCTGATGGCGCCGCTGAGGAAGAAAAGACAGAGTTTGATGTTGTTCTGACTGGCTTCGGAGAAAACAAGGTTGCTGCGATTAAGGCTGTCCGTAGTATTACTGGTCTGGGTCTGAAAGAGGCGAAAGAACTTGTCGAAAGTGCACCATCTCCGCTGAAGGAAGCGGTGAGCAAAGAAGAAGCTGACGAGGTCAAGAAGCAGTTAGAAGAAGCTGGCGCAACCGTCGAAATCAAATAAAACTTTTGACAAAAATATCAAGGCAATTCTGTATAAGGCTGGTGGGAATGATCACTGGCCTTGTGTGGTTTTGTCTTGGCAGGCAAAAGAGCACTATGAAAAACCAGTCAGTAGATTTTCAGTATTTTTGTCGTACAAGAACATATTGTGAGGATTTATAATGGCCTACTCCTACACCGAAAAGAAACGTATACGTAAAGATTTTGGCAAACATCCAAAAGTCATGGATTTGCCCCCCTTATTAGCAATGCAGCTTGACTCCTATCGTAAATTTCTTCAGCTGGATGTTGCCCCTGAAGAACGCGCAAATAATGGTCTTCAGGCTGCGTTCAAATCTGTGTTTCCAATCGTCGGATTCTCGGGTAGTGCTATGCTTGAATATGTTAGCTATCGTTTAGTTAACCCCGTTTTTGATGTTAAAGAATGTCAGATGCGAGGCATTACCTACGCTTCGTCGCTGCGCGTCAAGGTACGCCTGGTCATCTATGATAAAGAGGCGGGACTGAATAAGAAGATCGTTAAGGATATTAAGGAACAGGAAGTCTATATGGGTGAGATCCCATTGATGACTACAACGGGTGCCTTCGTCATAAACGGAACAGAACGCGTCATCGTATCTCAATTGCATCGTTCTCCGGGTGTGTTCTTTGAACACGACAAAGGCAAAACCCATTCTTCTGGGAAATTACTTTACTCAGCAAGAGTGATTCCATACCGAGGTTCCTGGCTCGATTTCGAATTTGATCCTAAGGATCTGGTCTATTGCCGAATCGATCGCCGCAGAAAAATACCTGCAACTATCCTGTTACGCGCACTGGGTTACGATACTCAGGAAATGCTCGATATATTTTTTGACACTAATGAGTTCAAGATTACCAAGCAGGGCATTGCCCTTGCCTTGATCCCTGATCGCTTGCGAGGCGAAACAGCAACATTCGATATTAAAGATAAAAAAGGCAAGGTAATTGTTGAAAATGATCGTCGAATTACTGCTCGTCATATCAGGGAAATGGACAAAGTTAGACTAAAACAATTGATGGTGCCAGCTGAATATCTCATTGGGCACATATTGGCAAAAGACATCGTTGATATGGAAACAGGTGAATTGCTTGCTGCGGCTAATACTGAAATCACAGAAGAATTACTTGAGGCCTTGCTTGAATTCAAAGATTTAACGATTGAAACACTTTACACCAATGAACTTGATCGTGGCCCCTATATTGCGGATACACTAAGAATTGACGCATCAACAACGCCACTTGAAGCTCAGGTTGAAATATACCGTATGATGAGACCAGGTGAGCCACCAACAAAGGATTCTGCTGAGAATCTATTCAAAAATCTCTTTTTTAGTACGGACCGTTATGACCTATCTGCTGTTGGTCGAATGAAATTCAACAGAAGGGTCGGACGCAAGGAAATTACTGGTGAAGGCATTCTATCCAAAGAAGATATCACTGAGGTTCTGAAATTACTGATCGATATCAAGAATGGTAAAGGCACTGTTGATGACATTGACCATTTGGGTAATAGACGTGTCAGAAGCGTCGGTGAAATGGCAGAAAATCAATTCCGTGTTGGTTTGGTACGCGTAGAGCGTGCGGTGAAGGAACGTCTTGGGTTGGCTGACTCTGAAGGTTTAATGCCGCAGGAAATTATCAATGCCAAACCGGTATCGGCTGTGATTAAGGAATTTTTTGGTTCAAGCCAGTTATCACAATTCATGGATCAAAATAATCCATTGTCCGAGGTCACACACAAGCGACGCATTTCAGCACTAGGGCCTGGTGGGCTGACACGCGAACGTGCCGGGTTTGAAGTTCGTGATGTGCATCCGACACATTATGGTCGTGTATGTCCGATCGAGACGCCGGAGGGGCCAAATATTGGTTTGATTAATTCCCTGGCGATTTATGCTCGAACCAATGAATATGGTTTTCTGGAAACACCTTACCGCAAGGTAAACAAGGGCAAGGTGACGGATGAGATTGAATATCTGTCCGCGATTGAAGAAAGTGACTATGTCATCGCACAGGCGAGTGCAACGACAGATAGCAGGGGTCGTTTAACGGATGTCCTAGTTTCCAGTCGTCATTTGAATGAATTCACCTTGTCACCGCCTGACAATGTCGATTATATGGACGTTTCACCCAGGCAGATTGTATCCGTTGCAGCAGCACTGATACCGTTTCT
>SMWN01000147.1 GCA_004356415.1 Gammaproteobacteria bacterium | reverse complement strand
CCGCCAGTGTTATTCTGAATGGGCCAAATAGCAAAATGGCCGTTTGTATCAGCTTAAGAAAGACTCTACGATTCATATTTTCTGTCTGGAGGTTCTCTACTTAAATTTGATTAATATTATATATATCATGTAGATATATAATATATTTAATGTTTTAATAAGTATTATTCTTGCTAGTATTATAGATAAGATGAAACGAAAATTAATTCTCTTCCTGATTTTGCTGAATGTATCATTGCTGGCTCAGTTACAGGCACAGACACAGTGGAATATTATGGCACATACAGACACGGATTCTGGCTTGCAGACGCTCGTTGCTACCATTGAAAATGAGGAAGGATACAAACTAGAGATATATCGAGATGCCAACGATGTCATACGCTCAAGGTTCAACATACGCAACAGCTATGATCTTATTGCAGTCAAACAATGTCCGACTTCTCAGGTTGACGAGCGCGTATTAAGCAATCGCTCAATCAATGATGCCCCCTGCATTTCACAGCCCCGATGGGCTGAATACGTTATAGGGTATATTACTGATGACAAGGTATTGTCCCTACCCTTGCATAATCTCATGAATGGAAACGTGATTTATTATCGCTTTCTTCTGAAGAACGGAAGCTATGCCGAGACATCCTTCTCTTTATACGGCTCAAAAGAAATTTTGAATACAGCACTCGGTAAGAACCTTGTTATCACAACAAAACCAGGGCAATGAATCCGGGTAATAATTTTGGAAAATGATTTCGAATAGCAAGCTCTACTGGATTGCCGATAACATTATTTCCGATGAATTTCCTGATGTCAGCTATGCACTGACCGAGCCAGATGGCCTATTGGCAATCGGTGGTGAATTAAATCCAGACCGCTTATTAGACGCATACAAAAAAGGTATCTTCCCCTGGTACAGTGAAGGCCAACCCGTTATGTGGTGGTCTCCCGATCCCAGATGTGTCTTGTTTCCCGATGATTTAAAAATATCCAGGAGTCTGAAAAAATCATTACGCAATGAGAGTTATAGGGTGAGCTTTGACCAGGCATTTTCAAAAGTAGTGAAATTCTGTGCCGAACCCAGGTTGGATAGCTCCGATACCTGGATAACATCAGCAATCATAAAGAATTATCAATTACTTCATGAAACAGGACATGCGCATTCAGTTGAATGCTGGTATCAGGGAACATTGGCAGGGGGTCTTTATGGTATCACTATCGGCAAAATATTCTTTGGTGAATCCATGTTTAGTCGTAAAACAGACGCATCAAAAATATGTTTTGCTCACCTGGTACAGCTGCTTAAAAAACGGGGATACGAACTGATAGACTGTCAGGTCTATAGTAAACATCTGGCAAGTCTTGGCGCAAGGTTAATTCCAAGAGATGAATTTTCCAGAATTCTGAATCAATATTGTAGCTTAAAATATGAGGTTCCAGGACAGTCCCTTCCCTGGCCCGAAAATATTGACTATCGAATCTAACGTCACAAGATAAATATCTTGATTAATATATGGCCTACGTTCTCAATAATTGTGTATGCTCAATGGGGATGATTATGCCCCTCTCCTTATGGCATCCCCTACTTCGTGGGGATGACAGTTGTAGTGGCACATAGGATAATTGAGAAGTTACATCATGGTTGATTTATGAGTAATCCAAAACAGCATATCAAGGAACAAAGGCTAAATTTCTACATAACACCAGAGCATGCGTGTAGTTATTTGCCTGGAAAAGATGCAAAGACGCTATTTGCAGATCCTGGATTCCCGATGAATATAAATATTTATACTGCCCTGGCGAGAGTCGGTTTTCGACGAAGTGGCAGGCATATCTACAAACCTCGGTGTCAGCATTGTAATGCATGTATTGCCATACGTTTGCCCGTCAACAAATTTATCATGAATAGAAATCAGAAGCGTAACTGGAGATTAAACAAAGACCTCAAGATCATTAAATTTCCCGCTGGATTTAATAATGAACATTACAAACTCTACAAACGTTATCTTGAAGCAAGGCACCCTGATGGTGGCATGGATAACCCTGACGCTGAAAATTATATTGATTTCCTTATGACCGATTGGATGACGACAGTATTTTATGAATTCAGGGAAATAGATAAATTATTGGCTGTGGCTGTTGTTGATAAGCTGCTTGATGGTTTGTCCGCGGTCTATACATTTTACGACCCGGATTTCGCCTATCGCAGTTTAGGCCGCTATGCAGTTTTATATGAAATTGAGAAGGCACGAAATCAGGGTTTACAGTGGCTTTATCTTGGCTATTGGATTGCCGATTGCAGAAAAATGCGTTACAAGGATGAATATCAACCGCTTGAATATTTCTATCATGATGCATGGCACGAGAACCCTCCTCAAAGTGAGGACTGATTTTGCCAGAATACCTTATTTAAGGCACAATGCGCCCCATTGATACCCAAACTACCTGCTAATTAAAGAGAAAGACAAATAGATGGCAAAAGAAGATGTAATTGAAATGGAAGGTACCATTACCGAAACACTTCCGAACACAATGTTTCGGGTTGAACTGGAAAATGGTCATATGATCATTGCGCATATATCCGGGAAAATGCGCAAGCACTACATACGAATTCTGACAGGTGACAAAGTAACCGTAGAAATGACACCATACGATTTAAGCAAAGGGCGTATTACCTACAGAGAACGCTAAGCTTCTTCAGTCATCTCTTTTTTCAAAGCACATAATAAACCGCCACACCCCTGCTCGATTAAACTATAGACCGTTTCGAACCCATCCATCCCTGCGCCATAGGGATCTGGCACTTCAGTGAGTTCAGTTTTTTCTGCGTAATCAAGCAATAACTTAAGTTTGTGCCTATTTCGCTTCTCGCAAACCGCTAGCATGTTTTGCAGATTGCTATTATCCATTGCCACAATGTAGTCATAATAATCGTAATCTTCCCTGCTAATCCGACGTGCGCGCAATTCACTAATATCTATCCCGTGTTTTTTTGCTGTCATTTGCGAATAGATAGCCGGTGGGCTCCCAATATTCCATGAATGTGTCCCTGCAGAATCAACCTCAATATATTCAACCAGCTGTTCCTCGCGTTCCATGGAATTCACCAGAGATATAAACAGGCCATGTGCCGTTGGCGAGCGGCATATATTACCCATACAAACAAATAAGACTTTCATGTGCCAGAATTTTCATGTGCATTCTGCTGACGTGCCCTGAAAAGATCTTCTTCCGTATCAATTCCAATGCCGGCGGATGTACAGGCCTCTTCAAGATATATTTTTTCGCCAGTATATAAGGCTCTGAGTTGTTCCAAAGATTCACAGCGTTCAAGATCGCAGACGGGTGTTGCACTAAATTTCTTTAGATATGCAACCCGGTAAGCATAAAGACCAATATGTTTGAAATAACTTTGCCGTTGTTCATGTCCTTGCTCCTGGCCTTTCATTGTATATGGAATGGTCGCCCTACTGAAATATAGTGCTGTATTGTTTTGATCAAATACGACCTTAACAACATTTGGATCGTTGATATCTTTTTCATTATCAATTCGTTCGCAGATTGTAGCAATTCTGTGATCTGGATGATCGTTTAAATTATTTGCGACCTGATGTACTAGCTCTGCTGGTACACCAATTTCATCACCTTGCAGGTTTACGATAATTTCTTCATCATTTAATTGCAGTATTGATGCAACTTCTGCAAGTCTGTCTGTGCCCGATATATGATCAGTCGCTGTCATGATGACTTCGGCACCAAAAGACTCCGCTTTATCTTTAATACGTGAATCATCTGTGGCAATGTAAATGTTTTCTGCGCCGCACTGACAAGCTGACTCATAAACATGCTGGATGAGTGACTTGTTATTAATCTCCAGTAATGGCTTACCGGGTAATCGGGTTGATGCGTAACGTGCCGGTATGATTATATGAAATTTAAAATCAACCTTTGAGATTTTCAATTTCCTCGTCTGTAAGTGTTCTGGCCTCTTCTTCCAACATGACAGGAATTCCATCCTTGATAGAATATGCAAGACGCGCAGATTTTGAGATCAATTCCTGATTTTTTTTATCATAAATTAAAGGCCCCTTGGTGACAGGGCAAACCAGAATTTCAAGCAGCTTTTTGTCCATTAGTAATGTCCTTTAATAATATTGTCAGGCGATGTACGAAAGCGTTCGACATAGTCACGTCTATTGGCAAGAACCAATGTTCCTCTGATGCAAACTCGGTACATTTTACAGCATCTTTTTCCGTCATGACGACAGGAAAGCCGTCGTCAAAGCAAATATCTTCTGCTTTAAATTGATAATGGTCAGGAAATTCGTGCTCGATTGTGTGTATCCCTCTACCGCGCAAATAGGAAAAGAAATTTGTCGGGTTTCCAACACCTGCAATTGCATGAACCGATCTATTACGAAATTTCTCGATATCATATTGTTTATTCCCATCTACAACTGAGCATGGTTGCTGAGGAATATATTCCATCTCGAATTCACCACGAATTGCGCCACTATTACAAACGATCATATCAACACTTTTAAGACGGTTTACTGACTCTCTTAACGGACCAGCCGGTAAACAACGCCCATTACCAAACCTACGAATACCATCAATGACGGCAATTTCAATATCACGTGCAAGTGCATAATGCTGTAAACCATCATCACAAATAATAATATCAACCTGCTCATGCTCAATCAGTGCTTCCGCTGCAACATAACGATTTGGTGCAATAGCGACAGGACAATTTGTTCTGTTCGCCAACAAGACGGGTTCATCACCAACCAATTCAGGATTACTGTCTTTACGTACCTGCTGGGGCCATTGCTTGACCCTGCTTTTATATCCTTTGCTGACTATCCCTGGTTTATAGCCTTTCTCTTTTAAATGTTCTGCCAGCCAAATGACCAGAGGTGTTTTTCCTGTACCGCCTACTACGATGTTCCCTACAACGATCACAGGGATATCCAGGCTCTGGATTGGTAATATGCCACTTTGATAAACAAGATGGCGTAATGTCATAATAAACCGATAACACCATGCGATTGGCGTTAGTGCGATTGACAACGGGTGTTTGCCATACCAGAGGTCTTCTATGAATTCAGGGGATACCAGCATCATTTACCCATACACTGACATTAATAATCATCTTCATCAATTCTCGTGGCGAATGTAATTCTGACCAGGCCCAACTGACGAGCTGCATCCATGGTTCTTATGACTACTTGATAAGGCGTTTCTTCATCTGCACTGATGATAAGTGGTGCATCCCCTAGATCTGAGGCAATATCATAAAGTGCCTCTTTTATAGTTGATATTTGCGAATTTAATAACTCTTTTTCATTAATAAAAATTCGAGATTGGCCATCAATGGCGACGTTAATCGCATCGGGTTTCGCCTGAGCGATCTCTTTACTCGCCTTGGGCAAAGTGATATTCAATTCTGAATCATGTTCGAAGGTTGTTGAGACCATGAAAAAGATGAGCAACAGGAACACTACATCAATCAGTGGTGTGATATCTAATTCGAGTTCTTCACGTGGCTTGGGCTGAAAATTCATTGAATATTTTCCTTGGCCGTATCTTTCTGAGAAGGACTGTTATGAGAAGCATATTCGTTTTCTCGTAATCCTTGCATGACCTCGACCATTTTTATTGATTCTTGCTCCATCGTCATCACCAACGCGTCTACCTTGCCTCTGAAGTAGCGATGAAACATCAGTGTTGGGATGGCGACAGATAACCCCGCTGCAGTTGTCAGCAGTGCCTCTGAAATACCTTCTGCCAGGATACTTGCGTCACCGACACCGTGAGTTGTAATGACAGCAAAGACTTTAATCATGCCGATGACCGTCCCCAATAGACCCAGTAAAGGTGAAATTGATGCAATTGTCCCCAACGTATTCAGAAAACGTTCCAGTGAATGTGCGACATGGCGTCCGACCTCTTCAATACTTTCCTTCATCACCTCACGTTCGTGTGAACGGTTAACCAGGCCTGCTGCCAGAATCCTGCCCAGTGGTGAAGCAACGCTTAGTTCCCGAATACGTTGATTATTCAGATGGCCTACTTTTGCCCATTGCCAAACCTGGGCGACGAGGTGCTTGGGGACAATACGTTTTTCCTGCAGAGACCAGAATCGCTCGAAAATGATTGCTAATGAGATAACCGAACAGATTAATATCGGCCACATCAGTAACCCGCCTGCTTTGAATAGTTCCAGCACCTTTTGCGTTCTCCCCTTAAAACTATTTTTATAAATAAACCTTATTTAATAACGATACTCAATATTCAGAAGTCCAAAATCTCCAATTCTGTTGCCTGTTGCGAGTAAAAGAGATGTCTGAAGCTTCAAATTTGAATACCAACGCCCCATCACGCGCCGTATTGAGCATTTTAACTTGACGTGATTCATAGCGAGATATTATATCCTGTTTCGGGAATCCAAATCGATTCCGATATCCTACCGGGAATACAACGTATTTCGGTGATACAGCATCAATAAAAGATGATGAGGACGATGTCTTACTCCCATGATGTGGGGCGATAAGCACAGTCGCAGACAGTTTTTCCTTAGACTGGGATGACCTCATAAGCCTGGATTCGACAGCACGTTCAATGTCTCCTGTTAGCAGCATTGAACCTTGAGCATTACTCACCTTAAGGACACAAGAGGCATTATTGCCCCGAATATTTCCTTTAAAGCTTGCAGATGAAGCGGGGTTTAATATTTCAAAATCCACCCCATCCCAGCGCCAACTCTGGCCCTCGACACAATTGCCCAAATAAGGATGTGTCATTTTTTCTCTGACACTGGTGAGCACATGAATCTCAGAGTATTGCGCAAGAATATCATTGGTGCCACCAATATGATCTCTATCCCCATGACTGACAATCAGGAGATCCGGATGTTGGATATGTTGGTGTTTGAGAAATGGAATAATCACTGCCTTACCTACGTTAAATCGCTCGCTATATCTGTCACCCGTATCATAAATCAGCGAATGATTTTGTGTCTGGATGACAGAGGCCAATCCCTGCCCTACGTCCAGTTGGGTAAACCAGAAATCACCAAACTCCGGGTTTTCTGACTGAGGATATAAAAGTGGGAGTAACCAGATGACACCAATCCAGCGTGCTGGAATCCCTTTAGGTAACAGGATAATGAGTATACCAATCATCCCTAAAGCAAATGCCAATGCTGATGGAGATGCGCTATGCCAGAGGTTGAATTTCAGCCTCGATAAATAATCGAGAAATGGCCAAAAAACACTTAAGGCCTGCCCCGCAAGCTGTAATACAAATTCACCAGCCGGAAAAATAAAACACAATAAAGCAATGCCAAGCAATACCAAGGGGATAACAATTAAGCTGATATACGGTACTGCAACGATATTTGCGAAAATACCCACTAATGGAACCTGCTGAAACCATAAAACCAGCATTGGAAACAGACCAACAGCGACCAGATATTGCACCCTGCCCCATTTCCACCAGCCGCTACGCCACCATGATATGTTTCCGTTAACACGGCATGTCATGCCGTAGGCAATGATTGATATCGCCACAAATGATAGCCAAAAACTGACATCCATTGCAGCAAATGGATCGATGATTAACACCGCCAGTAGAGAAGTAGCAATTATATCGGTGATTGCGATTTTTCGATAAAAAAGGCGTGACAACATCCAAACCGAAAGCATGATCAATGCACGTTGTGTCGGAATCGCGAAGCCTGCTAACGCTGCGTACATCAGCGCGCCAAATAACCCTGATAAGGCAGCGAATCTCTGGGATGCCAGATAAAGCGGTAGTGAACCTGAAAGCGCCCACAACCACCGACCCAATATGAAAAACAAGCCGGCCACCAAGCCAATGTGTAAGCCAGAAATTGCCAATAGATGACTCGTCCCTGTTTGTGTCAATGTCCGCCACTGCTGTGGTGAAACTTTGCTACGATCACCCAGACTTAAAGCCAACAGGAGACTCTTTTCAAAATCGTCTGAATCAGACAGATGTGTACGATTGATTAAATCTCGGAGTAAATAACGTTGATGATTGATAGAGAAGATGGATGCCTGACGAATTAATTCATTTTGCTCATCATTTCTCACATAGCCGGTAGCGCGTATGCGATGTTGAAATAACCAGCCTTCATAATCAAAACCACCGGGATTGCTGAATCCGTAAGGTCGTTTGAGCCTCACATAAAGTTGCCAAT
>SMWN01000146.1 GCA_004356415.1 Gammaproteobacteria bacterium | reverse complement strand
TAAGATCCTCTGTAGTCACAAATCGCCTTAATTCCTGATCAAATGCCTGCTTGAATACTTCAAAATCTAATTCTTTAATGGTCATCCCCGCGGCCATGGCATGACCCCCAAATTTATCAATTAAACCGGGATGTTGTCCGGCAATGGTATCCAGTACATCGCGGATATGCACACATGATATTGATCGTGCAGAGCCTTTAATGAATCCATCCTTGTCTTTGGCAAACGCAATCACTGGACGATGTAGTTTGTCTTTTATCTTTGAAGCAAGGATACCTACTACACCCTGGTGCCAGTCTTGATTAAATAAACAAACCCCCAATGGCATTTCTGCTTCATCCAGATCAAGTTCAGTGATATCGATTAACGCCTGTTCCTGCATTTCATCCTGAATTTCACGCCTTTCCTTATTTAACTCATCCAGCCTGACCGCCATATTTCTGGCTTGCATCTCATCATCACTCAGTAAGCATTCAATGCCTAATGACATATCACTTAATCGTCCGGCCGCATTTAACCTGGGACCCACAGCGAACCCCATATCCTGTGCCGTAACTCTTTCCAGCGTTCGGTTTGCAGCCAGTAATAGTGCCTTGATCCCGGGACGACATTTGCCTGACCGAATACGCGCCAGGCCTTGCGAAACAAGTAAACGATTATTTCGATCCAGTGGTACGACATCTGCTACGGTGCCTAGTGCCACCAGATCCAGAAGCTCTGCCAGATTCGGTTCTTCTATATTTTGCTCATGAAACCAGTTCTGTTCGCGAAAGTGTGCCCTGAGGGCCACCAGGATATAAAACATGACGCCGACGCCCGCTAACATTTTACTCGGGAATTTATCTCCCGCCTGATTCGGGTTGACGATGGCATTGGCATTCGGTAATTGTTCTCCAGGCAGATGGTGATCGGTAATCAACACGTCAATGCCTTTATCACGTGCCAGTTGTACACCTTCCACGCTGGATATACCGTTATCAACCGTGACCAGAAGATCGGGCTGCATTTTTGCGGCAACTTCAACAATTTCCGGGCTTAAACCGTATCCAAATTGAAAACGATTTGGTACGACATAGACCACATCCGTCGCCCCCATCTGCCTTAAACCTTGCAGGCCCACAACACAGCTCGTGGCACCATCGGCATCGAAATCTGCAACGATCAGTATTCTTTTATTGTTCTTAATCGCGTCTGCTAATAGCGCGACGGCCTCCTGGATATTACTCAAGTCTTCAAAAGGTAAAAGCATCTGTAAGGAGTAATTAAGATCATCAGCCGTTTTGATATCTCTGGCAGCATAGATTCGTTTCAAAACTGGATGAATATCATCAGGTAAATCTAATTTTCCTGAAGGAAGTCGTCGCTTAATTAAGAGTGGCATTTTTTTCTTCTTTATCTCTATGAGTTCTAGGAATAATTCTGGGAATGACCGAAGAGAGGTTTACGTCGCCTCCAGAACTTCATGAATGAGGATTTTTTGACTGTTATTGTATTTTTTCCTGTCAGTAATGTTAATTCGTCCAGTTGCTTTTGTTTGATTAAGTTTTCAATTCCAGTAAACCATTCTTCTTCAAGATAGCCAACGAAATCCTGCCAGCCTTCAAAGTCATAATATTGTTGATGGCGTAAGCCGAAAGAGATGACTACCAGTACATTATCCTGCTCTCCGCACTGATTGGCGACCGATTCGATAGAGTCTGGTAAATCCTTATAGGGTGAA
Source organism: Gammaproteobacteria bacterium (assembly GCA_004356415.1). Lineage (GTDB taxonomy): Bacteria > Pseudomonadota > Gammaproteobacteria > Eutrophobiales > Eutrophobiaceae > SMWN01. The sequence goes on along the minus strand of SMWN01000146.1, from coordinate 4,022 downwards.
CCAGTAAGCATGGATAATCCCTGTGTCGTCACTTCATCTCCAAATACGCTTGACCAGATCTTCCTGGGAGACCTGGGTAATTCACCCGCACCCCATAACCATACGCCATTCACTGGCAATTCACCGCGTTGTTCCCGTTCAGTGTTCAATGGACACCTGTGCAAACTCATCTGTGCTTCGTTGGCAAGCTGATCCCATAAGACTTTGTTTTTACCAGTGGATAGATTTTGGTGAATATCATTGCCGACAACTTCATGTATCGGTGTCGTCTTTATCTCAGGCAGATCCTTTAACTTTATGTACCAACGATTGTTTGTTGGTGCTTCTAATTCAATCTCTCTCGCAGTAAATACTTGCTGTAGATCTGCGGCGAGAATTAATGCTTCATGTTTATCAAGCTTGAATGCGGAGTCATCCAAAAGTACTACAGCTTCACGCTCAGCACGAAGATGTACCGGATCTGCGCGCATCCAGATGCCTTCAAGATCATGATCATCATCGACAAGACGTGTGACCGCAGCAACAGGGTAATCCTGTTGAGCGTTTGGAAATCCGAACAATTGAAACAAGGTTTCGACAAACCCTGTTGTTTGAATGCTTTTTGATGTGCCAAACCTGAAATGGTTTTCTATTGAAGGAATATCCAGTGCTATCCCTGGAAGCGTACCACTTTCAGGACCAAAGATACCCGGAACGAAAAATGTCAGCTTACGCATTTTTTGTAAGTGAAAAGTGAAATGTGAAATGGTCACAATTAAACTCTTCGCGTTTCACTCTTCACCTTGGTGTCATCACATGTTATCCAGAATCGCTTTCTTGACCTGCCCCATTTCAGCATCAATCTTTACCATTGGCGCTGTACTCTGCGCAATTGCAGTATCAGGATCTTTCAGACCATGGCCCGTTAAGGTGCATACAATGGTACTGCCTTCCGGTATTTTTCCGGATTTAATATCACGCATTGCGCCGGCGAGCGATGTCGCTGATGCTGGTTCGCAAAAGATACCTTCATTTTCCGCCAGAAGTTTTTGTGCGGCCAGAATTTCTTCATCCTGACATTCATCAAACCAACCACCGGATTCCTTATTCACTGTCCATGCATTGTCCCAGGACTGGGGATGCCCAATACGAATAGCTGTTGCAACCGTTTCAGGATTATCGACCATTACGCCTCGCATGAACGGTGCAGAACCACTGGCCTGGTAGCCCACCATCTTCGGTTTGTTACCAGAAAGCGGGTCGCCAGCATAACGACAATGCCCATCACACAAACTACAGGCATCGGTGACATGTCCACAGTCATCTGCTGCATATTCACTGTAACCAATCCAGTGCGCAGTGATGTTGCCTGCGTTGCCTACGGGTAAACAATGAAAATCTGGTGCTCTTTCCAGTTCCTCAACAATTTCAAATGCGGCCGTCTTCTGTCCTTGCAGACGATAAGGGTTGATTGAATTTACTATTGTCACTGGCGCTTCCTCGGCCACTTCCTTGACCAGACGCATGCCATCATCAAAGTTACCATTGATCTGAATGACGACAGCACCTTCCATCATGGCTTGAGCTAATTTACCCTGCGCAATCTTGCCATCGGGAATCAAAACAAAGGCGGTGATCCCTGCGCGAGCAGCATACGCTGCTGCAGAAGCAGAGGTGTTACCTGTGGATGCACATATAATTGCTTTTGAACCCGCTTCGACCGCCTTGGTGACTGCTAACGTCATGCCACGATCCTTGAAAGAACCTGTGGGATTCAGGCCTTCATACTTCACATAGATATCAACGTCCTTCCCCAGTGAGCGAGGAATATTATTTAATTTGATTAAGGGGGTATTACCTTCGCCTAAACTGATAATGCGCGTGTCATCACTGACAGGTAAACGATCACGATATCTTTCTATCAGCCCAGTGTATCTTTGGCGGAAGCTCATTTTGTTTTTTTATGTTTTCTATATTGTATTATTAATTATGCATTCGGTAGGTGGTAGTTAGTAGATGGAATATGAGAAACCCTATCTACCACTTACCATCTACTAAATTCTTACTTTAATATTTCCATACGTATACGCGTAATGTCGCCCTCTATCACATCAAGGTTTTTAATCTTTTCGATGGCTTCATTCATATTCTTTTCCTGCACACGTTGTGTCAGAAAAATGATAGGCACATGACTTGCACCTTCCTCAGGTTCTTTTTGCAGAATGGCTTCTATACTGATCCCCAGATCTCCCAGAATTGCTGTGACTTCAGCCAGCACACCCGGGCGATCGATTGCCTGCATGCGTAAATAATAAGCCGTCTCCACTTCTTCCATGGGTAATATAGACGTGTCCGATAATTCATTAGGCTGGAATGCCAGATGTGGCACACGATTTTCAGGATCGCTGGTCAAGGCACGAACGATATCTATGACATCAGCAATCACAGCAGACGCTGTCGGTTCCGAACCTGCGCCTGCGCCGTAATATAAAGTGGGACCGACCGCATCCCCTTTCACCAGTACGGCATTCATCACACCATCAACATTAGCAATCAATCGACGGTGGGGGATCAGTGTTGGATGCACCCGCATCTCAATCCCATTTTCTGTTTTTCGTGTAATCCCCAGATGTTTAATGCGGTAACCCAGCTCAGCTGCATAAATGACATCCTGTTGTTCTATAGTTGTGATGCCTTCGATATATGTTTTTTCAAATTGAAGGGGGATACCAAAAGCAATCGAACCGATGATAGTTAATTTATGTGCAGCATCAATGCCTTCAACATCAAAGCTTGGGTCAGCTTCTGCATAACCCAATTCCTGGGCTTCTTTTAACACGCTATTAAAATCTCTGCCCTTTTCGCTCATCTCCGTCAGGATAAAATTACACGTCCCATTGATTATGCCTGCGGCCCACTGGATCTGGTTGGCAGCCAGACCTTCACGCATGGCCTTAATGATTGGGATGCCACCCGCTACGGCTGCTTCAAACGCAACAGTCACACCCTTTTTCTGAGCAGCAGCAAAAATCTCATTACCATGCACGGCGATCAGTGCCTTGTTTGCTGTCACAACATGCTTGCCGTTTTCAATCGCCGCTAAAACCAGTTCCTTTGCCGGCGAATAACCACCGATGAGTTCAATAATAATTTCAACTTCAGGATCATCAACAACGGCAAAGGCATCATCAGAAATTGTCTCGATTTTATCGAGACCTGTAATTGCTTCCGCATTATATTCTTTTGCAGCTGCATGACTGATTTGAATACCACGACCCGCTCGTCGTGCAATCTCTTCAGCATTCCGGCTCAAGACACTGACGGTGCCGCCACCGACTGTACCCAAACCTAATAGACCTACCTTAACTGCTTGCATACTTCTATTCTCTCTCGTCTGACCGCCATAGATGGCGGAAATGCTGTCAATACAGGACGCCTATACGGATATAGGCGGTTGAAAATGTCTGGAACCAATTTTCCAGCATTTGCCAGTGCTTATTTGTTTACGGATGCCACTGATGGAACATCTTCTTGCAACATCGCCTGGATACCACGTATTGCTTTGTTTGTTCTTTCATCATCTTCAATCAAGGCAAAACGAACATATTTGTCACCGTACTCACCGAAACCCACACCGGGTGAGACAGCAATTTTTGCGTCGGTTAATAGCTTCTTGGAAAATTCCAAAGAACCCATGTGTTGGAATTGTTCTGGAATGGAAGCCCAGACAAACATGGTGCCTTTAGGCTTCTCAACACTCCAGCCCGCAGCATTCAGACCATCGCATAAAACGTTTCTTCGGTGTTGATACAAACTGCAAATATCGGCGACACATTGCTGATCTTCCTCCAGTGCCGTCACTGCTGCGGCCTGAATGGGTGCGAATAAGCCATAGTCCAGATAAGACTTCATTCTTGTTAAGGCATTCACAAGTATCTGATTGCCTACCATAAAGCCTACACGCCAACCAGGCATATTGTAGCTTTTTGATAATGAGAAAAATTCCACTGCGATATCTTTGGCACCGGGAACTTCCAGGATCG
>SMWN01000145.1 GCA_004356415.1 Gammaproteobacteria bacterium | reverse complement strand
GATTTTCCCCTTTGATAGCTTGTCTACTAATCCTTCGCCTCCATTGCCTTCGTCTTCGCCTCCGGCCTGCGCACTATTGGATATGAACATCATAGCCAGGAAAAGTACTGACAATATTTTATTAATATACATATTAAATCCCCTCATATTGTAAAGAATATATCAACTTTAACAGTGCTTACCGTGTCGCAATTTAACAAGAATAAAATTATTCGGGTATTTTTACTAATATGAAATGGCGTCCCCGCCGTATAACTATTCATTAATTATATTGACTATTCTCTTTTCCATATAATCAAAAAATGGATTGTATCTCAAGCGCATTAATTGTTCGGTTGGAATATTCAGAATTTTCTTCTCGCCCCGTGGGGCAAATGTACCAAGATTTATATAGTTATTTGACTCATTCGGCCCCATTGGCCCATAGAGAAGATCCGCCGATGAAAAAGGAATGGCAACATGTGATAGTGAATATACTTTTTCAGGCCAGAACAAGGTTAATTCTGAAGTTTCTATCTCTATATTCTGTGAATTTATTTTTTTCTTTTTTAATACAACCTCCCTCGAATTATCACTCTTGTTCGTCATCAAGGATACTGCAAAAGGAAGGTTCTCCGCCTGCATTAGGTTATCAATTAAAGTATCGTGTTGATTATAAAGAAATGTTTTAACCTCTGCCAAACGGTTTACATCAAACAACACAAGCTCATGTTTATTGGGTGTTAATTTACTATAGAGAAAATCAACAATAGAACTAGTTAGAACAGTTGCATCAACCAAAGACTGAAATGTTGTCATGGGTGGCAAACTGGAAATACTTTCGGATTTAACTAACTGGTCTATCTGTTTATGAATGGCATTGGTTAGTAGATAGGATTGCTCCCCTGCTGCCTTGGGAAAAGAGTTGTATTTGAAAGGATCATATTCAGGAAGAACATCAAGCCACTTGAATTTTTCAAAATAAGGCAACCAGCTTAATGTTTTATGCCAGGTTGAAAATCTCGCAAAAAAAGTTACCCCCAGCATGGGAGACAAGAGAATGGCTCGGTCGGGAGTCGGGAGTTTTTCATTCTCCAGAGAATCCATCATGTATTTTATGGCCAGTGCACCACCGTTAGAATAACCGACGATATAAAAAGGCAGTGCTTCCTGCACCTTTCCTCGTACGTGTCTTGCACCAAGATATGTGGCTGCCATCCAGTCTTTCCATGTTGCATGGAGCAACCCATTGGGAATCGTCCCATGGCCAGGCATCCTCAGTGCTAATACATAATACCCTTGCTCTTCAAAAATCCTTGCCAAGTGTCGCATGCTGTATGGGGAATCAGTCAGGCCATGTATCATTAATACACCACCTCTGGGGTTTGGTGGTGATAATTCAAAGGTACGATTCCAGTTAGCAGGGAACCGCTCAGGGTTAACTGGACTCTTTGAGGTATAACGACTTAGTAGAAACTGTTTCTCCGGTCCAATGTTTTTATATATAGATTTATCCAATTCCTGAAAAACACGCTCTTCCAGTTCAAGATAGTCACTCAAAGAGTCAATTTGATCACTTTTAGATTCAGTAAACTCACTATTTAATACAATACTATGCCAGGGTTGTAGATCAGGTAGATTGCGTGAGTCAAATGCTCGAACAAGAAGTATTGATGCCAGGATGACACCACCTATAAAAAGGCTTCTGAGTATGAAAATTTTCATCTTTAACATTTCATGTCTATCTAAATAAGAAAGTTATACAATTAACTAACAATGGCGTCTACATCAGTTAAAAATTCTTCTTTCAAGCAAGCCAACTTCATATATCTGTTGGCTGCCTTGCTTGCATTTTTGATTCTATCCCCAATTGCGCAGATATTTTTCCCGGAAAGGGCTTCGATCATTGTTAATTTTGCATTCACCTTCACGATTGTAATTGGTGTTTGGAGTTTAATTGATGATCGACGTTGGTTTCTATTTGGTCTGTGTTTGGCCGCTGCCAGCTTTTCCTTATCTTTACTTAATTTTTTTATCTCATCACAGGTTATATATATTGCAAGTATATTTGTATTACTATTTTTTCTAATTAATTCTTTAGTGTTAGCCATCAAACATATTATGTTTGGCCCAAAGATTGATGTTAATAAAATAGTCGGTTCTGTCACTATCTATCTGCTTATCGGTATTATATGGGCACTATTATACGCGTTGGTAGAGGAGTTTTTTACGGGGTCATTTTCAGGCGCTGATCTGGCTAATGATGGAAATCAATTTTGGGATTTGATTTATTTCAGTTTTGTTACACTGGCCACTCTGGGATACGGTGATATCCTGCCTGTAAATACCTATGCACGAACACTTGCTTATATGGAAGCAATAGCCGGTCAATTTTATATAGCCATACTGGTGGCGAGCCTTGTAGGTGCCCACCTGAGTGAGCGTCTGTCCGGGAAAAAATAACGACACCCTGATTTCCCTTGATTAAATTATGACTGTAGTTGAGCATCTTTGATCTAGTAATAATCCTGCTTAGTAAGCTCATAAATAAAATTATGTTAGACAAGACAATGGATTCTTTAGCAACAAGAGAGTGAATAATCACCCGATAACCATACGGACATCTACGAATATACTTACGTAGTTGACTGCACAGTTAAATGAAATATTCTAATTTCTTATTGACTATAATTAACTTTATACTTTTATTAGTGTTAGTGAGTCGATAACATTGAATTGGCGTTAAGGAAGCCAGCTAAGGTAAAGCGATTAATTAATCAATAACCGTGGACTTAAGGGAAAAGAGCATTTAACCTTTATCCCCTATGGAACCTTTATCCCCTATAGAATTCGATAACGGTGTTTTGCAACTCAGCGGTTTTCTTTCGTTTACACTGGGTATCGTCGTGCTGTTTGTCGGCAAGCGGGTAAATGACGCTGTCGGTTTTCTCAAGGAATTCAGCATACCGGAACCGGTCACTGGCGGGTTGATAGCTTCCCTGCTGATTGCGTTGCTGTACGTTATCAGTGGCATCGAAATAAGTTTCGACCTGGCTGCTCGGGATGTTCTGCTGATTTACTTTTTCACTACCATCGGCATCAACTCCAGCCTGAAAGACCTGTTGACGGGTGGGAAACCGCTGGTGATCCTGCTTGCGGTCACTATTGCCTATATGTTCTTGCAGAACATTATCGGCATTACGGTGGCCGCGCTGTTCGACCAGCCCACAGCGATCGGCATGCTCGGCGGTACGGTTTCCCTGATTGGCGGGCACGGAACGGCCATTGCCTGGTCACCGAGAATCGCCGAGGACTACGGGATCGCTAACGCCATGGAGGTTGGCATCGCCTGCGCCACTTTCGGTCTTATTCTTGCCAGTTTGATGGGCGGACCTATCGCAAAATTCCTCATTACAAAACATAAACTGGTACCGGCAAAGGTGGAACCACTGGATATTGGCGTAGCGGAAGAACAGACGGGCAAACACGGGATCAATCACATGGACTTTCTGGATGCCATTCTTGCTATTCATGTGTGTGCCATTCTCGGCTTGATGATTAACGATGGGCTGGAACACCTTGGACTCAAGCTACCGCTGTTCGTGACCTGCCTGTTTGCCGGCATTCTTATCACCAATCTGATCCCGAAATCCTTCCCGCGTATCTCTGGCACTGTCTGGCCCAGCCGCAAACCGGCTATCGCCCTGATTGCCGAAGTATCACTGGGCGCCTTTCTGGCGATGTCGCTGATGAGCATGCAGCTATGGACGTTGGTTGATCTCGCTGGCCCTATCTTTACGATACTCGGCGCTCAGTTTCTAATTGCAGTCAGCCTGACCTTGTTTGTGGTTTTCCCCCTGATGGGACGTAGTTACGATGCTGCCGTTGTTTGCGCCGGGTTCGGCGGAATTTCGCTGGGTTCGACACCCACCGCCATGGCAAACATGTCGGCAGTGACTAAACGTTACGGCGCTTCACATCTGGCGTTTGTTATCGTTCCACTGGTATGTGCGTTTTTCATCGATCTGGTTAATGCTGTGCTTATTCCCTTTTTCCTTGCGAATTTCTAGGCTGCCAAAATCACGTCACACAAAACGTGAAAGGATGGAATATACACCTCCTGAAAAACCCGCTTTGGCGGGCTTATTGCTTTCTACTAACAGAAAGTACAGATTCTTTGTGTATTACAATTTTATTGATCATCATTATTATGGGTCCATCCAGCCTCTATGCTACTGAAGCTGCTTATATACTGGATGAAAACCCGCATCCGAGTTCCGCTGACGAGATAAAAGGACCCTTGTCGTCCTCATTTATTATCAAGCGTCTAAAAGGTCCCTTATTTCCAATATTGAAACAAAAACTCCAGGACCTTCCACCATTTTTACGTGATACAAAACTTGGATTTAATTTCAGGACCTTTGATTTTGATCGAGATAATGATGGAATTATTGATGCCGATGGTAGTAATGATAATAAGGCATGGGCTGTGGGCGGTTCGATTGATTACCAGTCAGGTTATTTATTTGATCGTCTTTCAATAGGTGCAAGCTATTACACATCACAAAAAATTAACGGTGCGCAAAATGAAGGAGGTACGAATTTACTGGAACCGGTTCAGAATGGTTTTGATGTGTTGGGACAAAGTTATGTTCAACTTAAACTGAATGAAGAAATTAATATCCGTGCATACCGTCAATCATTCAACCTTCCCTATTTGAATAGACAAGATAGTAGAATGGTACCAAACACACATGAGGCTTATACCATTACCGGCATTAATGCCTTACCCAATGTTGATTTTATTGCCGGCTATGTCAATAAAATGAAATCCCGTAATTCAGACTCATTTAAACATCTGTCTAGTATTGCTGGTGCAGCTGGAACCGATGATGGTCTGTTTATGGCAGGGGCACGCTATCGCATAAATGACCACTCTGACATTGGCGCGATAAATTTTTATTCGTTCAATGTGATGAATATATTCTATACAGAAGCGAACTATTTATTCAATATCACAGAAAATATTCCTATTAAATTCTCTGCTCAATTTACTGATCAACAAAGTATCGGAGATGAATTCATTGGTGATTTTGATACCCGGACTGGGGGAGTTAAGGCTTCGATAAGTTACCGAGGCGCGGTATTAACAGCAGCAACCACAATGACTGATAAAAATAGCGGGATACGTTCCCCTTACGGGGGACGACCAGGATATTTATCTATCATCGTCAAAGATTTTGATCGTGCTGATGAAGATGCCTGGTTGATTGGTATGGCCTACGACTTTAGTTTTATTGGTCTAAATGGACTCAGTGCGTACACTAACTATGCCAAAGGATATACTCCAGATACTGGTAGCGCCGCTTCACCTGATCAGACAGAATGGGAT
>SMWN01000144.1 GCA_004356415.1 Gammaproteobacteria bacterium | reverse complement strand
CTCATAAACACGCTTACAAGCATCTTCGATCATTTTTTTATATTCTTCCATACGTGTAAGATACCACTAAAACTGCTATCTATTACTATACCCTTTGGGTAAACATTATCACTTCGCCGGAAAACAGACATGACACAAGATGAACAAAAGAAACAGGCCGCGGAGGCCGCACTTGCCTATATAAAAGATGATTCAATTGTTGGCGTTGGCACAGGAAGCACCGTCAATTTTTTCATCGAGTTTCTGGCCGGCATCAAACACAGGATCGAAGGCGTAGTATCGAGTTCACTTGCCACAGAAGCCCTGCTGAAAAATCATCACATCCCTGTGTTGAGTCTGAATAGTGCAAATGAACTGCCTGTTTATGTGGATGGTGCGGATGAAGCAACCAAATATCTACACTTGATTAAAGGTGGGGGGGGTGCGCTGACAAGAGAAAAAGTTGTTGCTGCTGTCAGCAAAAGTTTTGTCTGCATTATTGATGAAACCAAATTGGTCGATGTTCTGGGGACTTTCCCATTGCCCATAGAAGTCATCCCCATGGCACAAAGTTATGTCGCAAGGGAAATCGTTAAATTGGGTGGACAACCAATATTACGTGAGGGCTTTACCACGGATAATGGTAATATCATTCTCGATGTGCATAACCTCAGTATTCTCAAGCCTGTTGAGCTGGAAGAGGAATTTAATAAACTTGCCGGTATCGTGACGAATGGTTTATTTGCCCAAAGACCAGCGGATGTTCTACTCGTCGCCAGTGATAATGGCGTCCAGGTCTTTGATTAGCCCTGCGCCGGGTAGAATTGTATTTTTTCCTTACCTATAAGCATTTTAAGTGATATATTCGCGATCGAAACTGTGACCAAAATCACAGTATCGTAATTGCCGCTCGTATAGTGTTGATCGGACATCAGTGCCGCGCAATTTCGCAAGAACAGTTCTTTTATGATAAGGGGACAAAAAGATGGTTTTTTACATCGTATACTCGTTGGCAATCGCCATTTTGATTTTGCATTTCACAGGCTGGTTTACAAGACGCAATATGGAATGGGTCGTTCTTGCTAGTCCTGTTGCTGTTTTCGCAGTCATTATTCTCGATTACATGAAAATCATTTGAAGATCATGTAAGCAAAAGTCTTGATCGATCATGATCGGACTCCTTCAGCGGGTGAGTTCAGCCCAGGTTTCAATCAATAATAAAATTGTGGCCAAGATAGGGACAGGTCTCCTGGTTCTCATCGGTATTGAGAAAGGCGATACACGACAACAAGCAGATCGGCTGTTAGATAAAATATTAGCTTATCGAATTTTCTCGGATAAAGAGGGCAAAATGAATCTTTCTCTTACCGAGCTCAATCATGGTTTACTTCTTGTTCCACAGTTCACACTGCCCGCCGATACCAAAAAAGGCATGCGCCCCAGTTTCAGTTCTGCCGCGTCACCTGAGTTGGGGGGGGGATTATTCGAATACCTGCTCTCATGTGCAAGACAGAAACATACCATTGTAGATTCGGGTCAATTCGGTATGGACATGCAGGTGAGCCTGACGAATGACGGGCCTGTCACCTTCTGGTTGCAGATACCTCCAGCCAAGGATTAAGCTTAGCCCCTTAAATCCATTCTTTGACTTTCAGGTACTTATCATAGAGTTCGGCTTCCGATGTGCCCGGCTCTGGCTGCCAATCATACTGCCAACGCACCAATGGTGGTAAAGACATCAATATTGATTCAGTCCTGCCACCGGACTGCAGGCCAAACAAAGTGCCTCGATCATAAACCAGGTTGAATTCTACATAACGCCCACGCCGATATAATTGAAATTGTCGTTGCTTTTCACCGTACTCTATATCTTTCCGACGATCGACAATTGGCATATAAGCCGGAAGAAATGCATCGCCAACACTACGCAAGAAGGCAAAACATCTATCGAATTCCCATTCATTCAAATCATCAAAAAATAGGCCGCCAATACCGCGTGGCTCTTGTCTGTGTTTCAAATAAAAATAATCATCACACCATTTTTTATAGCGGGGATAAATATCATCTCCATATGCAGCACATGCCTCTTTCGCCGTGACATGCCAATGTGTCGCATCTTCATCAAAGCCGTAATAAGGGGTCAGATCAAAACCTCCACCAAACCACCAGACAGGGGCTACTCCTTCTTTTTCAGCAACAAAAAATCGTACGTTCATATGTGTCGTCGGTACATAGGGGTTGATTGGATGAATTACCGATGAGACGCCAAGCGCCTGAAATTTCCTTCCTGTAAGTTCGGGACGGTGAGCAGTGGCCGATGCTGGCAATTCATCACCAAAAACATAAGAAAAATTAATACCCGCTTGTTCGAATATCTGTCCATCACGCATCACGCGACTACGCCCACCGCCACCTTCTTGTCTATCCCATTCGTCCTCTTGCAACACCAACGTGCTGTCCAGATCACACAAAGCGTCTGTAATATTATTTTGTAAGGCAAAAAAATAACTGCGTATTGACTCGATCTCAAACATTCAAGCTATCCAGATTTTCCATGGCTAATTTAATCATTGATCTATCTATTCAGGTCTATTTATTTTGGCATAGGATGGCAAGTATTGGGCCAAGAGGTTATCCTATTACCTCTGTTTTTCAGGATAACGGGCATTATAAGAGTAATGGGTAATAGAAGCGCAACAATTAACCGGGAAACCAATGAGACTCAAATTGAAGTCAGCATTGATCTCGACGGAACAGGTAAGGCTAATCTTGACTTAGGCGTGCCTTTTCTTGAGCACATGCTGAATCAGGTCGCTCGACATGGCATGTTTGATTTAAACATCAAGGCAAAAGGCGATCTGAAAATTGATGCGCATCACACCGTAGAAGATGTGGGTATTACTTTGGGTCAAGCCTTTACAAAAGCATTGGCCGATAAAAAGGGTATCCGCAGATATGGTTATGCCTATGTGCCATTAGATGAAGCCTTGTCACGTGTTGTTGTGGATTGTTCTGGGAGACCAGGACTGGAATATTTTGCTGAATATCCGCGCGCGCGCGTGGGGGATTTTGATCTCGACTTACTTTTCGAATTCTTCCAGGGCTTTGTCAATCACGGCATGGTGACTTTGCATATTGATAACCTCAAGGGACGAAATGCACACCACATTGCCGAAACCATATTCAAGGCCTTTGGTCGCGCATTACGCATGGCCGTAGAACCTGATCCAAGAATGGAGGGCATACTGCCTTCTACCAAGGGTGCTTTATAAACCGAAGTCCATGCCATGAGTAAAATCGCTGTCCTTGATTACGGTACCAGTAATCTGCGCTCCGTCGCCAAAGCCCTTGAGTTTGTTGCAGATAATCAGCATGACATCCTCGTCACTGATCAACGTCAGGAGATACTCGCGGCCGATCGAATTGTTTTCCCGGGACAAGGTGCTGTGGGTCAATGCATGCAAAGTCTAAAAGAAACTGGGCTGGATGATATCGTTAAGGAATGCATCAACACTAAGCCTTTCCTGGGAATTTGCCTGGGCTTACAGTCATTGATGCAGGCAAGCGATGAGGATGGCGGCGTTAAAGGACTGGGCATCATCCCGGGTAAGGTCGTTCGCTTCCCGGATAATATCAAAGATGAACATGGCGACATTTGTAAAATCCCACACATGGGCTGGAACCGAGTAAACCAACAAACACCACACCCTTTGTGGAAGGATATTAAAGATGGGGCTCGTTTCTATTTTGTCCATAGCTACTATGTACAACCAGAAAATGACGAGGATATTGCGGCAAAAACAAACTACGCAACTGAGTTTACTTCAGCGGTTGCCAGAGAAAATATATTTGCTACACAATTTCATCCGGAAAAAAGTCAGCATGCGGGCTTAACTTTACTAAAAAATTTTCTATCCTGGAGTGGACAAGATAGCTAGGACAGCAATAATAAATAATTACAAATTATGATCATGACTCCCTGTCTATAGCACGATAACCGATATCCTTTCGATAGAACATACCATTCCAGCTAATCTTCGCCACTGCCTCGTAAGCTGATTGCTGTGCTTGTGACACGGTTTTACCTAGCGACGTAACACACAAAACACGTCCGCCCGCAGTCAATACATCATTGTCTTGTTGTGACGTCCCAGCATGAAATATCTTAGTCCCTGCTGGAAAATCATTATTCAAGCCTGTAATAATATCGCCTTTTCTCGCGCTTGCCGGATAGCCACCCGAGGCCAGTACGACGCCCAGCGCAGCACGTTCATCCCATTCAGCACTCACTTTATTTAGTTTCCCATCTAATGCTGCTTTACATAAATCAACTAAATCACTTTTCAAGCGCATCAGAATGGGTTGCGTTTCCGGATCACCAAAACGGCAATTAAATTCCAGGACTTTGAGTGTGTCATCTGCTGTTATCATCACTCCCGCGTAAAGAAATCCGACATATTGGCGTCCTTCATCGGCCATACCTCTAATCGTCGGCTCAATCACTTCACGCATGATGCGATCATGCATTTTATGCGTTACAATCAGTGCTGGAGAATATGCACCCATGCCTCCTGTGTTGGGTCCTTGATCGCCCTCGTCTCTTGCCTTGTGATCCTGTGAGCTCGCTAACGGCAAAATATTTTCACCATCAGACATCACAATGAAACTGGCTTCTTCACCTTGCAGGAATTCTTCAATCACGAGACGATGACCAGCCTCACCAAACTTGTCTCCGGCCAGCATATCTTCAATAGCCACGATTGCTTCATCCTCTGATAGAGCAATCACGACCCCTTTTCCTGCGGCCAATCCATCTGCCTTGATAACGATTGGCGAACCCTTTTCTTTCGCATAGACTTTGGCGGCATCGACATCGGTGAATACCTGATATTCTGCAGTCGGGACATTATGACGTTGCAAAAAATCTTTACTAAAGGATTTCGAACCTTCAAGAATTGCGGCAGCTTTTGATGGGCCAAAGCAGGACAATCCTGCTTGTTTGAATTCATCCACGATACCATCGACCAAAGGATTTTCGGGGCCAATGATCGTGAGATCTATTTTTTCGCTTTCTGCAAAGTCTTTCAGGCCTTGTATATCTTCAGCACCGATACTGATATTAGATAACTTGTCTTCTCTCGAAGTCCCTGCATTCCCCGGCGCAACATAAACCAGTTCAACTTGCTCTGATTGTGCTGCTTTCCATGCCAGGGCATGCTCACGACCACCACCACCAACAATCAATACTTTCATCTATCTATTCTCAACTATTCACAACGGCTTAATAAAGATTTTTTGAGGGAGCATATTTCACACACTCTCGATATAAACGGAAAAATTAAATCAAAAACGTTTTGACGGAGTAGATTTTTTGTTAATTCGAGGCGCAATTGGTAACGAGTAATGAGTTTATAATTAATAAATGAGTGGCGCAGTGACGATTGCAACGAAGAAGTAACAAAAATATGCCCGTCAATGGAGAAAGTGGCGCATAGATGTAAAAACCATGGCAATATCCGCCTCATTCGCTGCAGCAATCACTTCATCATCACGCATAGAACCACCGGGTTGTATGATGGCTGTGACGCCTACTTTTGCTGCTGAATCAATGCCATCACGAAATGGGAAGAAGGCGTCCGAGGCCATCACTGATCCACTGACTTCTAGGCCTTCGTCCTCGGCTTTAATCGCTGCAATACGCGCACTATAAATCCGGCTCATTTGTCCGGCACCTATACCTATCGTTTGTTTATCTCTTGCATACACAATGGCATTGGATTTCACATATTTCACCACCTTCCAGGTAAATAGCAAATCCTCTAATTCCTTTTCAGTGGGTGGACGTTTGGTGACAATGGTAAGATCATCCCTTTCAATAAACCCTCGATCATTATCCTGTATTAACAAGCCACCACTCACACGTTTCATGGTTAACTGTTGTATTGCAACCTCTCTTACGCCCGCCTCAAGGACTCGAATATTTTCTTTCTCAGAAAGGACATCCAGCGCCTCTTTACTAACGGAAGGTGCAATAATCACTTCGATAAATTGTCGCTCAATGATTGCTTTGGCCGTTTGTTCATCAAGCAGTAAATTAAACGCAATGATTCCGCCAAAGGCAGAGGTGGGATCCGTTTGATATGCTCTTTCATACGCCTGCAGGACATTTTCGCCGATCGCCACACCGCATGGATTTGCATGCTTGACGATAACACAAGCGGCCTCCCGATAAGACAACACGCACTCAAGTGCGGCATCAGTATCTGCAATATTATTATAGGAGAGGGCCTTACCTTGCCGTTGTTTTGATGCAGCGATTGTTCCCGAGGGTGGGTTCTGTTGAGTATAGAAGGCGGCTGTTTGATGTGGGTTCTCGCCATACCTCAACTCCTGAAGTTTCTTGAATTGAGATGTAAAAGTCAGTGGGTAATCCAGATCCTCGCCATCTATTGATACAGCCCCCAGATAATTAGAGATATGGGCATCATAATTCGCGGTATGCGCAAACACTTTTTGTGCCAGGTAAAATCGTGTTTCATCAGTCAATGATCCATCATAATTATCAATTTCATCGATGACATTTTCATAATCAATTGCGTCAACAATAACGCCCACGTGGGCATAATTCTTTGCTGCCGAACGCAACATTGTCGGCCCGCCTATATCAATATTTTCAATGGCATCAGCTAATGTGCAATCGGGCTGATTTACCGTTGCTTCAAAGGGGTAGAGATTCACAACTAACAGATCAATCGGCTCAATATTATTTTCAGCCATGACTGCATCATCTATACCGCGCCGACCTAACAAACCACCATGAATTCTAGGGTGCAATGTTTTCACCCTGCCATCCATAATTTCAGGGAATCCTGTGTAATCAGAGACCTGGATAACGTTAATACCACCATCAGCGAGCAGCCTGGCGGTTCCTCCCGTTGACAGAATGATGATGTTACGGCTTGCCAATTGACTGGCAAACTCAACGATCCCGGTCTTGTCTGAAACACTGATAAGTGCACGTTTGATCTTATTCATAATGTGACTGACCCTGAATGTATATCAGTGGTGGGAAAAAGATAATAAGTGTTTTATTCCAACGCGTACTTCTTTAATTTTTTACGTAGTGTGGCCCTGTTGATGCCTAATATTTCTGCTGACCTTGTGATATTGCCTTGCGTCTGTTTCAAAACGATCTCAAGCATGGGTTCCTCTGTCTGCGATATAATAAGCTCATAAAGATCACTTGGATCGTGACCATCCATATCTTCAAAATATAAATTTAAAGCACTTTTGACACAATGATGAATAGATTTTTTACGCCTTTCTTTTCGCTTTTTTTGTGGTACCTTCTTGATCCATAATTTAGCCATCATGCCGCCAATACTTCCTCGTCATTTATTGCATTAAAATAGTCTTCCACCACAAGCAACTGGCTCACAACAGTATCCGTTTTATTGGCCCTGCTTCGTAGCACTTCACCACTTTCCAGATGCTTGCTATACCAACCAACATGTTTCCGCGCGACACGTACGCCAGTGTATTCCCCATACAATTCATAAAGGCCAGTTAAATGCTGTTGAATAAGCTGCTGAATCTCTTCAATTGATGGTCGCGCCAAGTGAACCCCTGTTTTTAAAAAATGATTAATTTCATTGAATATCCACGGATTTCCCAGGGCAGCGCGTCCCAACATAATGCCGTCTGTCCCCGTTGCATGCAAAACTTCTGCGGCCTTTTCAGGTGTTGTGATATCGCCGTTGGCAACGACAGGAATTGAAACATGTTCTTTTACTTCCCTGATGGTCTGATATTCGGCTTCACCTCTGAAACCACAGGCACGTGTCCTGCCATGGACTGTCAACATCTGAATACCTGAATTCTCAGCTATCCGCGCAATATTGACTGCGTTTTTGTTTTGCTTGTTCCAGCCCGTCCGCATCTTCAGTGTAACTGGAATATCAACCGCAGCAACGACACTTTCGAGTATGCTTGTGACTAATGTCTCTTCCTGCATCAATGCCGAGCCAGCAAAGACATTACATACTTTCTTGGCCGGACATCCCATATTAATATCAATGATTTGTGCACCGAGATCAGCATTATACCGAGCCGCCTCTGCCATCAGTTGAGGATCAGCACCGACAATCTGCACTGCGCGTGCGGACTCTTCTTCATAATGATTTAGTCTTAATTGTGATTTTTTACTGTGCCGAAGTGCCGGATTGGATGCCACCATTTCAGACACGGCAAGACCCGCGCCATGTTGTTTACAGAGTTGGCGAAATGGTTTGTCTGTTACCCCTGCCATAGGTGCAAGCAGTAAATTATTATCGAGTGTATATGGGCCTATTCTCATTTCCTGACCGCTTCTTATTTTTTCGGCGGTTACCAGAGTGGTAGTCGAATGATAACACGACTGACTGACTGATGGAGATTTTTGCACAAAACAAAAGTCTCACCTGACAGAGATGCCAGGTCAAAATCAGAAACTTCAGGTTCTTGATTTTGAAAGAAACACAAAAATCTAATATTTATGTTTTGCTGCTTTGTCGAACCAGGAATGGCCCGTGTAAAGCTCTCGACTAGAGAAAATGAAATTCGAAGCTGACCGCATCCTCCGTTGGCCCGTTGACCTCCAGAACAAAATGAATTGGCGATTGCGGCATCATACCAGCCTGAATATTAATACTGTCATCCAGATACTGTTCTGGCTTGAACTCCCTGAAACCAATCACCACCCCAGCGGGATTAAACAGCGCAAGCTGGATTAGAGGAAATGGTTGAATTGTTTCCGATTGATTTGCCATGGTTGCATTCACCAACAAACTGCCTTCATATAAAGGATGGTTGCGCACATCCCTGTTTAGCATCCTGATCGAACTGATATCCTTATGCCTGAGGATTTCACAGTGAAGACGTTCACAGATTTCTCTGGCGACAGGATCCAGCTGAGGATAGTGCATCAATAATTGATCACGATTAAACCAAGCCAGCTGCGCAACAATGATTATTAATAGCAAAAATGTACCAAGCCCCCAGCTGATTGTGGCAAATAAGCTTCGTTCTGCTGGAGGTGTTTCACGTAATTCATCAGGTAAATCGTCTAACAAGTCTTCAGATAAGGAACCGGGAAAATGTTCAGGAAATTCACTCAGCAACGCCTCCTCATTCGCCTCTGCTTCCTTGACGCTGGGTGTGGCTTCTATTTCCTGCTGTTCCGCTTCGGGGCCAGATTCCTCGTCATTGCTTGATGTAGGAATCTCAAATTCTGGTTCTTGGTCGGATTCTCGTATTGGCCCTGATTCATTTGCTGGCTCATAATTAAATTCGTAATTTAATTCATCAAGGACCAGGGGGATATCACTCAGACGTGAAAGTACGCTGAACTGATGACCACAAGCGCCACATTCAACCCGACCGTATGCCATCGATAATTGTGCAGCCTGAATATGGAATTGCTGCATGCAATTGGGGCAAGAGGTAAATAACCCCTGGGGCAAAGACGGTGTCTCGGTATTTTTCATCAAGATGATTTTATAGAATTATATTCTTGTTCCGTGTAACAAGGACCACTCTTGTTTAAAAACAGGTTCGTCCATATTAAACCAGCTTTGGTATGCCTCCAAACATTCCTCAACCTGAGTCGAGAGCAGGCCGGACAGCACCAGATCGCCTGAAGGCTGAACAAGATCGGCAAAATGATGAGCCAATTCCTGCAATGGATTCAACAACACATTTGCAAGCAAAACATCCACGACGGGCAACTGAATATCATCAGGGTGTGCGATGACAAGCTGGTCTGTTATTTTATTTCTCTTTGCATTTTCTTCAGAAGCTTGTAATGCCTGGGGATCAATATCGACGGCATATACCTTTCCTGCGCCTAGTTTGACAGCAGCCAACGCCAGTATCCCAGAACCACAACCGTAATCAATCACTGATTTTCCTTTGAGATCACTCTGGGCTAACCATTCAAGACAAGCAGCAGTTGTTTCATGTGTTCCTGTACCAAAAGCAAGACCCGGATCAAGGATGATATGTGCAATATCATCTCTCGGTAGTTCACACCAGCTTGGGCAAACACATAAACGGTCGGCAAATATTTTCACCCCGTGGCCAAGTCTATATTCACTGACCCAATCGCGATCTTCCAGTATCGATATTTCATGCCGCCCTATCCTGTCTGCACCAACACGATTGCGCAGGCAAACGAGAAGTGTATCAAGATCAGTATCTTCGTGAAGTAGGGCGACGATACGTGTTTGCTGCCAGCGAAGTGAATTTTTTTTGTTGCCTGACCAAATTTTTTTCCATCACTGACTGCTGACAGGCTAACGGAAACCGCAGCAAATTGTTCAAGGAGTTCAGATAATTTCTCAGCACTTTCAGAATCACTTTCCAGTGTCAACTGCAGCCAGGACATAGTGGTTTACTTTAGTCCCAACTCATCTTCCAGAAAGTGAATATCTGTCCCACCCGCCATAAAAGCGGCATTGGTCACCAGTTTTTGATGTAGAGGTATATTTGTTTTAATCCCATCAATGACAATCTCCGATAAGGCAATTGACATACGCCTTAAGGCCAGATCACGATTTTCGCCATGCACAATTAATTTACCAATCAAGGAATCGTAGTGCGGCGGCACTTTATAACCCTGATAGACATGAGTATCGACACGCACACCGGGCCCCCCTGGTGGATGATAGTGCTCAATCGTGCCGGGTGATGGCATGAAAGTTTCCGGATCCTCGGCGTTGATTCTACATTCAATGGCGTGGCCCCTGATTTGAATATCCTCCTGTTTGTAAGTGAGCACATCACCATTCGCAATACGTAATTGTTCCTTGACGATATCAACACCTGTCACTGATTCTGTGACTGGGTGCTCTACCTGTATACGCGTATTCATTTCAATAAAATAGAAACTACCATTCTCATATAAAAATTCAAAAGTCCCTGCACTACGATATCCAATTCGTTGACAGGCCCCGACACAACGTGCCCCTATTGTGTTTCTGATTTCTTCTGTAATGCCCGGCGCGGGAGCTTCTTCAATGATCTTTTGATGGCGACGTTGCATTGAACAATCACGTTCTCCCAGATGGATCACGTTGCCATGCTCATCTGCCAACACCTGAATCTCAACATGTCTCGGATGCTGCAGAAATTTTTCCATGTAAACCATATCGTTGCCAAAGGTTGCCGCCGCTTCAGATTTGGTTAAAGAGATCGCATTCTTCAATGCTGCTTCACTGTTCACCACACGCATCCCACGACCACCACCACCACCTGATGCTTTAATAATGACGGGATAACCAATGTCTCGTGCGGTTTCAAAAACATTATCCGAATTTTCGCTGATAGGGCCGTCAGAACCAGGCACACATGGCACACCTGCCTCTTTCATTGCCGCAATCGCGGAAACCTTATCTCCCATGATTCGAATTGTTTCTGCACGAGGACCAATGAATACGAACCCGCTTTGTTCAACACGCTCAGCGAAATCGGCATTTTCTGAAAGAAATCCATACCCAGGATGAATAGCCACAGCATCAGTCACCTCAGCCGCGCTGATCACGGCAGGAATATTGAGATAACTCTCAATTGAGGCAGCCGGACCGATACACACTGATTCATCAGCAAGGAATACGTGTTTTTGTTCCCGATCAGCCTCGGAATATGCAGCAACAGTTTTGATACCAAGCTCTCTACAGGCGCGCAGTATACGTAATGCAATTTCGCCACGATTGGCAATGACAATTTTTTCAAGCATGTGTTTTTCTAAAGGAGATTTTACGTCGCTGGCTGTTTTGTTTAGCTGAATCCTGTACCAGATATGTTTACCAGAAAAGTTTTATTTGAGTGCGAACAGAGCTTGTCCATATTCAATCGGCTCGCCATTTTCAACAAAAATTTTACTAATCACGCCACTGGTTTCTGACTCTATCTGGTTCATGATCTTCATGGCTTCCACAATACATAAAACATCACCTTTATTAACTTTCTGGCCTATTTCGACAAAAGGAGAGGTATCAGGTGACGGTGATGAATAATAAATACCAACCATAGGCGACTTAACAATATGTCCCTCATATACTACAGGTGCAGGATCCTGTACAAGCTCAGGTGCAACGCTGGCCTGGGGAATATTTACCGGTGCCTGTGATGGTGCTTGGACAGCAGCTTGACGTACGCTCGTTGCGTGATAACTGCTAATACGAACAGACTCTTCTCCCTCATGCACCTCAATTTCAGAGATACCTGATTCTTTTAATAGTTCGATAAGTTTTTTTACTTTACGGATATCCATAAATTTACCTTAGTGATCTTGCCCTGATGATCTTTATTTTCTTTGTGGCCTTTTTTTTACGGGTTCTTTTAAAGCAGCAGCCTCACGATCTTCCGCCTCGCTCTCAGCCTTCTCGAGAAATTGCTCCGCTGCCTGTATTGCGGCTTCATAACCGAAGACGCCCATCCCACACACCACAGCCATTGCTATATCAGAAAGATAAGAATGTTTTCTGAATTCCTCACGAGCAAATATATTTGACAGGTGAACCTCAATAAAAGGGATACCGACACTCAGAAAAGCGTCACGAATGGCAATACTGGTATGTGTAAAAGCACCTGGATTGATAATGATGAAATCTATTTCTTTCCTTTTGGCCAGATGGATCCTGTCAATCAGTTCGTGCTCGGCATTACTTTGAAAGGTTGCCAGACTGTGCCCTGCCGTATCAGCAAATAATTTAATCTGCTGGTTGATTTCTTTGAGTGTGCTTGTGCCATATACCTCTGGTTCACGCATCCCCAGCATATTAAGATTTGGGCCATGAAGCACGAGTATTTTAGCCATTTTTGATTCCTGAGCTTATTTTGTGGAAGATCAATGCATTTTCATGCATATTAGCAGAAATTAAAGGACG
Source organism: Gammaproteobacteria bacterium (assembly GCA_004356415.1). GTDB lineage: Bacteria > Pseudomonadota > Gammaproteobacteria > Eutrophobiales > Eutrophobiaceae > SMWN01. The sequence goes on along the minus strand of SMWN01000144.1, from coordinate 5,304 downwards.
TTTCGAGGAGTTTAATAAAATTAAAACTGTTTGAAATGGATGTGAATTATTCACAATTCACAAGAGAGAGGTGATCACTTGCTCTGCTTCTGTGACAGATAAGGGGCCCTTCTTAATAAAACTGATATGACCATTTCGATCAAGAATCACCGTATATGGCAATCCTCCCGAATAATTACCAAATTTTCCTGCCAGCTTGATCACTTCCTGTTCGCCCACAAGCAAAGGATAATTAATGCCGTGTTCATTGGCGAAACCAAGTACCTCGTCCACACTCTCTAGCGCGATACCTAAAAATTGCAGGCCCTGATGCCCATATTTATCCTGCAACTTTATAAAGTGTGGAATTTCTTCCAGACAAGGCGGGCACCAGGTTGCCCAAAAATTAATCGCCAGGACTTTACCCTTCCATTCAGAAACATTTCGTCGCTGTCCTGATACATCCATAAGACTAAAATCAGGCGAGGGTTTGCCCAATAAGTCTTGCATACTGATTTGTGCCCCAGAAGATAGCTGATCCAGGGATATTTTATCCGGATGTTCCTTTGAACGAATATAATCAGAGAGAAAAATTCCAGCGATAAAACAACTCACAACGACTACAGCCGTAATCAATGATCCTCGTCTCACTTATTCGGTCATCACTTCGTGAATATGTTTTAGAAAATCATCTTTATTCATGAAACCAAGCACTCGATGAGATTTTTTCTCGATTCCTTTTTTGTTGAAAAAAAGAATGGCCGGTGGTCCATATAAACTGAATTCTTTTAACAGTGCCTTATCCTGCGCATCATTATCAGTAACATCAGCATTTAATAATATTACGTCATTCAATATTTGTTGCACGCCCGGATCGGAAAACGTGCTGTGCTCCATTTCCTTACATGTGATACACCAGTCGGCATAAAAATCCAGCATGGCAAACTTGCCTTCATTGACAGCCTTATCCAGAGAAAACTGCAATCCTTCAAGCCCTTTAACAGGCTCGAAGAATAATTTATTCGACCTGATTTCGCCTGCCTGATATTTGTTGCTTAAGCCCTCTAACGGTCTGAATACGTTACCACCACCACTCGCAGCACCAATAATCAATACAAATCCATAGACAAGCATCGCCAATCCCAGACCTCGCCATAATCCTTGCCATTGAGTTCGTCTTTCTGATCTATCCAGTGCTCCCATGTAGCTCGCAGAGACGATCAAAAGCAAAGCCCACAGGATTAATGCAAATGGACCGGGGAGGACACGTTCCATAAACCAGACAGCCACACCTAACATCAACACACCAAAGACATGCTTGATAGCTTCCATCCAGGCACCTGCTTTGGGTAATAATTTTCCCGTTGATGTCCCAATCGCGAGCAAAGGAACACCCATGCCTAAGCCCATTGAAAATAACGCCAGTCCGCCAAGTGCCGCATTACCCGTTTGGCTGATATAGAGCAGTGCCCCGGCCAGTGGGGGGGCAATACATGGTCCAACAATAATTGCAGAGAGTACCCCCATAGCTGCAACACCGTGCAATGTGCCTCCATGCCCATCGCTTGCGGCCGAAAGCTTATTTTGCCAGCTGCGAGGCAACTGCAATTCATAAAAGCCAAACATGGACAATGCGAGCAAAACAAACACACCACTGAATGCCGTAATGACCCAGACATTTTGTGAAGCGGCTTGTAAATTAAACGAAAACGATCCGGCGATAACACCCAGCACAGCGTATGTTAATGCCATTGCAAGCACATAGGTCAGTGACATATAGAACGAGCGCAGGGTTGTAATACTGCTCCCCTGACGAACGATTAGCCCTGATAAAATAGGCACCATTGGAAATACACAGGGTGTCAGCGCCAACAGCAATCCAAACCCGAAAAATACCATTATGTTTTGTAGGAGCCCGCCATCTAACAATCGCTCAGTAATTGTATCTTGCTCGGATATTAACCTTGTGCCTGTCTCGATTACACCAGAATCAGGGCCCCCAACATCTATGCTCGTGGTGATTAACTTGAGTGGTAGCGTCTTGCTTATCGGCGGGTAACAGAGCACGTCTTCCTTGCAACCCTGATAGTTAACAACTAATTCTGCTGTAGATACGGCTTCATCACCTCTCTGCAATGTCAGCTGCACATCAACTTCATGATAATTCACCCAAACACTTCCAAAATCCGGATCGTTCTTCAGCTTTCCTTCAGGCAGACTAATATCAACGACGGAAATATTGTCATTCTGAAATGAAAATTTAAATTTATCCTGATAAAGATAATAACCTTCTGCAATTCCCCAATGCACATTAACCGCATCTCTGGAAACAACTTCAGCAGATAAAATAAAGGCATCATCCGGATCAAGAAATTCCGGTTGGCCCGCCCCGGTTAGCTGATCAAATATATTATCAATCCCCTCAACCAAAGATTTTGCTGACGAGATATTACAAAAGATTAATGATGTGATTAATGCCAGGCAAAATGCTGGCAAACGGAATACTGCCATATTCATTTATTTGGTGCTATTTTCAATCCAACGAAGATAATCTGCAAAGCCTTCCTTGATTGGGACTGCGATAATTTCTGGAAGTTCGTATGGATGAAGGGACTTTATTCGCTTTTCGACCTTTGGATAACAGTCGGACGTAGTTTTAATGAGTAACAATAACTCATCATCTGAATCTACCTTATTGCTCCATTTAAAATATGAAGTTAGTCCAGGAATGATATTGACACATGCAGCGACATCATTTGCGACCAGATCCTGCGCAATCTGTTTTGCGGTAATTGATCCCGGACATGTGGTCAAAACCAGTAAATGTTTGATTGCTTTACTCAAAATTTCCTCAACTATTTTCCCAAATGACTTGAATTCCTCTATTCTGCCAACACATTGTTAAATAAGCCAACCATATCAGGCAAGAGGCAGGCACGATTGTTCAACTTTTTCATCATACTATTCATTTTTATCCCGCTTATTGAGATCTACTTACTGATTGCCATTGGCAGCGAGATTGGTGCTTTGCTCACCATCGCATTAATCTTATTCACTGCAGGCCTTGGTGTGACACTATTACGGCAACAGGGGCTCATCACCCTAGCAAAGATCAGGCAAAGCCTGGATCGAGGTGAATTGCCAGCAGCCACCTTGCTTGAGGGCCTGATGTTACTGATCGCTGGCGCACTGCTGCTGACGCCGGGATTTCTCACCGATGCGATTGGTTTCACCTGCTTAGTGCCCTCATTTCGCTCCTATCTTGCCAATTCTGCTCTCAAAAGAGTCGTTGTTGCCCAGCATAACAGAAAGGTCCACACACAAAACCATGGGAAAAGCGTCACACTAGAGGGGGAATTTTGGGAGCATAAAGAACCCTAAAACCATCTATTTGCAGGCCTTTACCTGAATTGTCTCTTGACAGAAGGTTGTCACGCCCTATAATTAGCACTCACTCGACTAGAGTGCTAACAAATAAATTTTAACCTTAACTATAAACCGTATTTTCAGGAGATGAACATATGAACATACGTCCTTTGCAAGACCGCGTTATCGTAAAACGCATGGAAGAGGAAACCACCAGTTCGGGCGGTATCGTGCTTCCTGACTCTGCGACAGAAAAGCCAATACGTGGTGAAGTCATTGCCATAGGCCCAGGTAAAATACTTGATAGTGGCAAAAAACAACCACTGGAAGTCAAAGTCGGCGACACCGTACTATTCGGTAAATACTCCGGCACAGAGGTCAAGCTTGACGATGAGGAACTCGTCGTCATGCGTGAAGAAGACATCATGGGCGTCATCGAAGGTTAATCCTTCGGAGTCGCAGAATTATTTTAGAGGAAATTGAAAAATGAGTGCAAAAGAAATCAAGTTTGGTGATGACGCAAGACAGCGCATACTGAAAGGTGTAAACATCCTATCCAATGCCGTCAGGATTACTCTTGGCCCAAAAGGCCGTAACGTCGTATTGGATAAAAGTTTTGGTGCGCCAACAGTCACAAAGGATGGTGTCTCTGTCGCCAAAGAAGTCGAAGTAAAAGACAAATTCGAAAATATGGGTGTGCAAATGCTGAAGGAAGTGGCTTCAAAAACTTCCGACATCGCAGGCGACGGCACAACCACAGCAACCGTTTTAGCTCAGTCAATTGTGACTGAAGGTCTGAAGTCTGTTGCGGCAGGCATGAACCCGATGGATTTGAAACGTGGAATAGACAAGGCAGTCATCGCCGTTGTTAAAGAACTGGAAAACAACTCCAAGCCATGTGACGACCAAAAGTCCATTGCACAGGTAGGTACAATCTCTGCGAACGACGACTCTGCTATTGGCGACATCATCGCTGAAGCCATGAGCAAAGTGGGCAAAGAAGGTGTCATTACCGTTGAAGAAGGATCAGGTCTGGACAACGAACTGGAAGTTGTTGAAGGCATGCAATTTGACCGTGGGTATCTATCTCCTTATTTCATCAACAACCAGCAGTCCATGAGTGTTGAATTAGAAGAACCTTACATCATGTTACACGACAAGAAGATTTCAAACATTCGTGATTTGCTGCCTCTCCTGGAGGCCGTCGCCAAATCAAGCCGCCCCCTGTTAATCGTTTCAGAAGACGTGGAAGGTGAAGCACTGGCAACATTGGTGGTGAATACCATCCGTGGTATCGTTAAGGTCGCTGCGGTTAAGGCACCAGGTTTTGGTGACCGTCGTAAAGCCATGCTGGAAGATCTGGCTACGCTGACTGGCGGTACTGTGATTTCTGAAGAAGTTGGATTAACGCTTGAGAAAGTGGGGCTGGATGATTTAGGTTCTGCAAAACGTGTTGTGATTACCAAAGACGATACCACCGTGATTGACGGCGCCGGTAAAAAAAGCGACATTGAAAGTCGCATTAACCAGGTCCGGAAACAAATTGAAGACTCCACTTCAGACTACGACAGTGAAAAATTGCAGGAACGCGTTGCCAAACTAGCTGGCGGCGTGGCAGTCATCAAGGTCGGAGCAGCAACTGAAATCGAAATGAAAGAAAAGAAAGCACGCGTGGAAGATGCCTTACACTCAACTCGCGCAGCGGTTGAAGAAGGTGTTGTTCCTGGAGGTGGTGTTGCATTACTTCGAGCATTGAAAGCACTTGATGGCATGAAAGGTGTTAATGAGGATCAGAACATAGGTATCAATATCATCCGTCGTTCAATGCAGGAACCTCTACGTCAAATCGTCATTAATGCAGGTGGCGAGCCTTCTGTTGTTGTTAACGAAGTACTTAAGCGTAAGGACAACGAAGGTTATAACGCTGCCACCGATGAATATGGTGATATGATCAAAATG
>SMWN01000143.1 GCA_004356415.1 Gammaproteobacteria bacterium | reverse complement strand
TCAACCAGCCTGCTGGTTAGCAATGATTGGGCACTTAAAAAACTGTTTAGTTATAGCAGCCGAAATTTGCCGACAACTACCATTCGTGAGAGACTTGGAACGACAAAATAACAGTAAAAAAACCAACTGAAATAGATAGTTATGTTTCAGACACCGCCTAAAAAAATAATACGTGGTAAAAATAAGATTTGGCAAAAAAACAGGAAATTAGCACAATCCTTGATCAACGAATATCAATTTTTCAAACCCAATTAAGACCCATGCTAGTGTGAAGCAATGTTAGATAAAATCAGGGACAAACAATCAGAGGCTGAAGAATCAGTAAGGGATGACTCAGTGCTCACAGAGACACCTGGGACACTGGAGGAAACCATACAAACCGCCAGGGATGCATTGATCGCGCAGCAACAAGCGGACGGACATTGGGTGTATCAGCTGGAAGCAGATTGCACCATTCCTGCTGAATACATACTTATGAATCATTTCGCTGACGAAATTGATGATGAACTTGAGTTAAAAATAGCTGTTTATATACGCGAACATCAGGCCGACCACGGCGGTTGGCCATTATTTTATGGCGGTGATTTTGATCTGAGTTGCTCGGTCAAAAGTTATTATGCCTTGAAGATGGTAGGTGACGATCCTCATGATGAACACATGGTCAATGCCCGCAATGCCATACTCCAGCACGGAGGTGCCGCGCACGCCAATGTTTTCACACGAATCCTCATGGCCATATTTGAACAAGTGCCCTGGCGTGCAACACCATTTATCCCGGCAGAAGTGATCCTGCTACCAAAGTGGTTTCCTTTTCATATTGATAAGGTTTCCTACTGGTCCAGGACTGTCATGGTACCTTTATTTGTCCTTTGTACATTAAAGGCGAAAGCAGTTAACCCTCGTGCTGTCGATATTAGAGAACTGTTTACGACACCCCCGGAAGAAGAACAGCACTATTTCCGAATCACCACACCCCTCACCCGTGCGTTTCTAATCCTGGATCATGTTGGAAAACTGTTCGAAAAACTGGTACCAAAATTTGTCAGGAATATATCTGTTCGCAAATGCGAGAAATGGTTTACAGAGAGGATGAATGAAGAGCATGGTATCGGTGGAATTTTCCCTGCCATGGTGAATGTCTATGAGTCACTCATTATATTAGGTCATGATAAAAACAGTGCTTTAGTTAAACAGGCCAGGAAGGCGATAGACAATCTTCTGGTTCATGGTGATGACCAGACCTATTGCCAACCCTGTATGTCACCGGTGTGGGACACAGCACTTGCTTGCCAAACCTTGCTAGAAATACAGGAAAATAATGAACTTGATGAAACAACAACAAAAATCAAAGATGGACTCGACTGGTTAAAGGAAAAACAACTGAGTGATGAGCCAGGTGACTGGCGTATCCCCTGCCCGGACCTTGAAGGGGCTGGCTGGGCATTCCAGTACAGCAATTACTATTATCCAGATCTGGATGATACGGCCATGGTTGCCTGGGCAATGCATCGAACCGGAGATGAAACATATTCAGAAGCCATCTATCGCGCGGCCATCTGGGTCGATGGGATGAAATCAAAAGGCGGTGGCTTCGGATCCTTTGAAGTCAATAATACCCAGTATTATCTGAATGCAATCCCATTTGCCGATCATGGCGCATTGCTTGATCCACCCACGGCAGATGTCACTGGCCGTTGTATTGCTTTATTGACACTTGCCAACAAAACAAAATATGAACACACCATCACCAACGCGATTGATTATCTAAAAAAAGACCAGGAACAAGATGGTTCCTGGTTTGGTCGTTGGGGAACCAATTATATTTACGGAACGTGGTCAGTATTAACCGCCCTGGAACTTGCTGAGGAGGATCCGCAACAAGCTTATATTCGCCATGCAATCTCATGGCTGGAAGATATCCAGAATGATGATGGAGGCTGGGGTGAGAGTAATGAAAGCTACTACCCACCAAAACACAGACGTCCTAATGCCAGCACTTCATATCAAACAGCATGGTCATTGCTGGCATTATTAGCTGTCGGTAAAGTGAACTCAGAAGCTGTTCAACGAGGTATTCAATATCTGCTGGACGAGTTGAATGCGAATGGACTTTGGGATGACCCTGATTACACGGCGCCGGGTTTCCCACGTGTTTTTTATCTCAAGTATCACGGCTACACCAAATATTTCCCCCTTTGGGCACTAGCTAGATACAATAATCTAAACAAACAATCTTGAGCTGTATTGGAATTATCAGCGCTTTGTCCTCTGAAGGTCGCTGTCTGACAGGACAAGCTGTTCCTGTAAAAAAACCTGTCCAGATCAATGAAAATGCAATTGTTATTGTCTGTGGCCAGGGTGAAGAGTATGCGCGAACTGCTGCACAAATGTTGATTGAGCAAAACGTGTCGGCATTGGTCAGCTGGGGAACTGCTGGCGCTTTAACTGAAAATGTTCATACGGGTGATTTAATACTGGCAGACAGCGTCATGACTAAAGAGGAAGAGAGTTACCTATTCGATACGGAATGGAATAAATGTGTTGCAAATAAGCTCTGTAATACTTCCCTGAAAATACGTAACGGCATGATTGCCCATGCCGACCAAGTACTATCAACACCAGAAAAAAAATCCAGATTACTATCAGCAACTCGTGCACTAGCTACCGATATGGAATCTATTTCCATAGCACGGTGTGCCTACACAGCTAATCTGCCATGTATAGCAGTTCGCGCTATCGTTGATGAGGCAACGCAGGTGATCCCAGAAGCAATTATAGATAATACGGACATTTTTGGACGCCCTGCTCTGCTCCCCCTTTTAATCAGTCTTAGTCGCAAACCTGACTTGATGCCTGCTTTAATACATTTAGCTAAAGGAATGAAAGCCGCAACAAAAACACTAAAGACCGTCGCCAGAAACCAGGCTATATTTTCTGGCCCCGTTTAAATAAATATGTTTACAGAATTACGTCAACTTTTCGGTCGCGCCTTGCTTGTCTGGATCAATACGGTTCAGCGATATAAAGTCATGACACTTCTATTGTGTTTCATCGCGGTCTGCGTATCGATTGACTACACAAGAAACAATCTTGGGATGAATACAGATACAGAAGACTTGCTATCTCCTGAGCTTGACTGGCGCAAACTGGATAAGGAATTGTCTGCTGAATTTCCTCAATTCAGCAGTAATATTCTGGTCGTTATCGAAGCCCCCACGCCTGATCAGGCGATGGATGCCACCGACAGCCTCTACAAAAAACTGAAGCTAGAAACGATATTATTTAAATCTGTTTTTTCTTTTCGTTCACTACCGTTTTTTAAAAAATCTTCGCTACTCTATCTTGACACTGACGAGCTTCAGGATCTCTCGGATCGCCTTGCAGAAATTCAACCTTTTCTATCCAGGCTGACTGAAGATCAAAATATACGTGGTTTGTTCACCATGCTTGAAGAGGCGATCACTGCAAAGCTTGATGGAGAAGAAATAGAACTCACCTCATTAATCAAGCGAACCAATGAAACATTCGCTGCCCTTGCAGCAAACCAACCCTATCAACTTTCATGGCATAGCTTAATGGCCGGGGAAGATCTTGATAAAGAAATATATCGTGAATTCATTTTTCTACAGCCTGAATTGAATTATAGCGACCTGTTTCCAGCTGAAGCTGCCCTGGAGAAAATCAGAACTATCGGAAGAGAATTGGGTATCAAGGAAGAAAATAGCCTGCGTCTACGACTTAGCGGAAGCGCTGCGCTCTCACATGAGGAGCTACAAAGTGTCATGGCGGGAACTGAACTATCCGTCATCCTTGCACTATGCATGGTCACAGTGATTCTTGTTGTTGGGCTTGGTTCATTCTGGCTGGTAATGGCGACCATCATCACATTGATCAGCGGATTAATTATCACAGCTGGCTGGGCTACCTTGACCGTGGGCGAACTAAACCTGATTTCGGTCGCATTCGCTGTGCTTTACATCGGACTGGGTGTGGACTTTGCGATTCATTTTTGCCTGCGCTTTCGTGAGCATTTTTTAAACAGCAACGATCGGGCCCTTGCCCTGCATGAAACATCAAAAAGCTGTGGTCATTCCCTCTTTCTATGTGCCGTGACAACCGCAATAGGCTTCTATGCATTCATACCAACGGATTATGATGGGATAGCAGAATTGGGTTGGATTTCAGGCAGTGGGATGTTTATAAGCTTCTTTATCACCATGACATTGTTGCCAGCACTACTTGGACTACTACCATACAAACCCAGGGCTAAATTCAAGACCGAAACTCAGGCTGATAATCATCAATCAAATGCTCACAATTTAGAAAACAGCTTGCTCGCATTTCCAGTCACACATGCCAGAACAATTAAAATTACTTCCCTTATTGTGGCCATGGTACTCATTTGGATTGTGCCAAAAGTCACGTTTGATCACAACACGTTAAATCTACAGAATCCTGATAATGAATCTGTAAAAACCTACATGGATCTCCTGGCAGACAGTGAGTCATCTCCATGGACAACTGAGATCCTTGTGGACAATGAAAACGAAGCCATAACCCTGGAGGCGCAACTGCAATCATTGCCTCTGGTGAATGATGTTACCTGGCTGAATACATTTATTCCTGATGAGCAGGAGGATAAATTAATCATCATCGAGGAGATGGATATCCTCCTGAGCGGAATGAACCTGAATTCTACTTTAGCTGCACCCACTGACGATGAACGTCTTGCTGCAATCAATAATTTAATCTTGTTGATGACTTCCAATCAGGAAATTATCAACCGAATACCCCATGCTACAGATTTGTTAAACAAACTTGAGTTCTTCGTGAAACAAACTGAGCAACTTGACCGGCAAAAACGAAATGCGTTCATTATGGCACTTGAACACAGTCTGCTTGATTCTTTACCAGGGCGACTTGATGCCCTTGAAGCTTCTCTTGAAGCAGAGTCGGTGGACAAAGATAGCCTGCCATCTGATCTTAGCAGCCGCTGGGTTGGTCAGAACGGTCGATATTTGCTTGAGATATCCCCTGTAGAAAATCTCAAAGATAATGACGCATTGGAAAGATTCGTAGAACAACTACAGTCCAAATTTCCGAATGTGATCGGTTCGCCTGTTGTCAGTGTTGAAGCAGGGCATGCTGTTGTATCTGCCTTCAAGCAGGCATTCATGACTGCATTCATTGTAATATCACTTTTGTTGTTCATTTTGCTGGATAGCCGCCGAGATGCGCTCTTGATAATGATTCCGCTATTAATGGCAGCGCTATTAACTGCAACCGCTAGTATTGTATTATCTATCCCTTTAAATTTTGCAAACATCATTGCCCTGCCATTATTACTGGGTATTGGTGTCGATAGTGGCATACATATTTTACATCGATTTAGGACTGCACCGCCTGAAAATGGAATTATTCTTGCCACCAGTTCGGCACGCGCTGTACTGGTCAGTGCATTGACCACGATTGTCAGTATTGGCAACCTTGCCTTTTCATCGCATTTGGGAACAGCAAGTATGGGAAAATTATTAACCATTGGTATCGGCATGACCTTACTGTGTACACTGATAATCCTGCCCAGTTTATTGGTAACAACGAATAAAGAATTACAATGAAAACACTCATCACAGGTGCAAATGGTTTTATCGGCTCTGCGGTCATGAGACGCTTATTAGATGTGGGTCACGATATTCGCGTCGTTGTGCGCCCAGGAAGTGACAGAAGAAACCTTGAAGGCTTCCCAGTGGAAATTGTTGAAGGGGATCTGAACGATAAAGTATCTCTTGAGCAAGCGGTGAGGGGCTGCAATGTGGTGTTTCATGTGGCTGCTGATTACAGACTATGGATACCTGATCCAGACAATATGTATCAAACCAACGTCAAGGGCACACGAGAATTGATGTTGACCAGTGCAGAAGCAGGGGTTGAAAAGATTGTCTACACCAGTAGTGTCGCAGTATTGGGTTTGAACAAGGATGGGTCACCCGCCAACGAAGATACCCCCATGGCTGTTGAAGATATGATTGGTCATTATAAACGGTCGAAATATCTGGCAGAAAAAGAAGTCATTAAACTCGTTAACGAACATGATTTACCCGCTGTAATTGTCAATCCATCTACACCGCTTGGACCAAGGGACATTAGACCCACACCAACAGGCAATATTGTTGTAGAAACACTGAACGATCGAATGCCTGCTTATGTAGACACTGGATTAAATATCGTGCATGTAGATGATGTAGCCAAAGGTCATTTATTGGCTTTTGAAAAAGGCAAAATAGGTGAGCGATATATTCTTGGTGGTGAAAACCTTAGTCTACAGGCTATCCTTGGCATTATTTGTGAGCTGTCAAACAAGAAGCCACCGTCGATTAAATTACCGCACAATTTGATATTACCCATTGCCTGGTTCATGGAACGATGGGCAGCCATCAGCCAAAAAGAACCCAGAGCAACCGTTGATGAAATCCGTATGTCCAAAAAACACATGTATTTCTCTTCTGACAAGGCAATAGAGGAATTAGGCTACCAATTCAGACCTGCAAAAGAAGCTATCAATGATGCCATTGAATGGTTTATCAAGTATGGTTACTGCAAACCTACGTAAGGTTAAATAAATAAAACAACAAATATCCAAGCAGGAATATCATAGCCACAAAAACCGCATTACTGGTTAGTCCTGTTTTTGTAATAAATCCTTCATTTCCATAAATACGTGATATGCCCAGGCCAACGCTACAAATCACTCTGTTGCCAAGTTCTTTGATGCGTGTCTCCAGGGAACCATAATTCCGTTGTGCTATATTCCAACTACAGGGAAGTAATTTCCTGTATAGCCAGTCAAAATCAAGACTGATGGTTAAGGTTCTTTGCATCCAGGGTAACATGACAAAGAAGGCAAGCCCTGAAAAAAGCAGTAACTGTAGCTGGGTAATGACATGGGGTGCAGTATAAGGAACATAATCAACATTATAAGGCAGCATCCAGAAAAGAAGCCCGGGCATGACTCCGAGCAGTATGCACAAAAAGGCGAATATCAACATCGCCAGACGCATGTTTATCGGTGCTTCTGCCGGACGTAGACCAGAATCTTTCTGAAAGAAGACAAACCATGGAAATTTTATTCCGGCATGGAGGAAAACCCCCGCTGAGGCTACCTGCAGTAATATCCAGACCAGTAATAGTTGATTTTCTGCAGCCGTTTGAGTGATCATCGATTTGCTTATAAAACCTGAAGTCAAGGGAAAGGCAGAAATCGCAAGCGCTCCGATGATGCCGCAGGTCGCAGTGAAGGGCATGGTGTGTATCAGGCCCCCCAGATCAGTACATTTACGTTTACCCGTCATATATAAAACTGAACCAGCAGACATTAATAACAATGCCTTATAGATGATGTGTGTAAAAGCATGCGCTGCAGCACCGTTCAATGCCAGTTCAGTGCCGATACCGATCCCGCAGACCATGAACCCGACCTGATTGATAATACTGTAGGCGAGGATTCTACGCATGTCATTTTCCAGTAGCGCATAGATTATTCCATAGAAAATCATGAACAGGCCAATATAGATCAGTAAATCTGTCCCGGGGAAACCACGCAATAAAACATAGACAGCAGCTTTGGTTGTGAAAGCTGAAAGAAAAACCATGCCGCTGAATGATGCTTCAGGATAGGCATCGGCCAGCCAGGCAGACAGCGGCGGTGCTCCAGCATTGAGCAGAAAACCGGCAAGTATAAGCCATGTGCCCAGGCTTTCTGGAGACATGGCAATAAAATCAATTGAACCTGTCTCCTGGCTATAGGCAACTATTCCTACCATCAGTACCACACCACCCAACAGGTGAATCAGGGCATAACGCATACCAGATTGCCAGGAGGAGCGTGTCCCGGCCGACCAAAGCACCAGTATTGAACCCAGCGCCATGATCTCCCAGAAGATAAATACAGTGATCAGATCACCGGCAAACGTAACACCTATAGCGGCACCGGCATAAACCAATGCGGCAGACAATTCCAGTATTTTTGCCTGCCTGAAGCAATACATTGTGCCAATGAAACACACCACACTGAATACTGTAGCAAACAGACGACTTAAACTGTCAACACTGAGAGGAGTCAGATTGTAATCCAGAAAGGTAATTGTACATTCTGATACAGAAGGAACAGACCATATCAGCCACAGACTGACGATAGGCGCGGCAAGTATCCAGATAGAACGCCATACACCCCGGATCAATGGGCTGATTAACCCTGCCAGAATGAGTAATAAACCAGGATGTATCCAATCACACATCATCGTAATAATTATCCTTTCGCTTGACCAGGACACCCAGTAATTTGGCAAATACAATCATCACGACACAGGATATGAATCCTAATAACGCGTGGAATGAAAATAGTCTTTCAATTGCAAAATACGGGTGTAATGAAATAAACAGTTCGGCCATTATGGTCAACGCCAGAACTATAGAACCCAGAATCCAGAGTTTGCGTGAGGTCCCGGTACGATATAACCAATGTTGTTTCATGGTAATTCCTGCACGAGTGATTGGCTTAATTGTAACGGGATACCGGGCATGAAGAACAGAACAAGGGTAGCCAGGGCAGTCAGACAAAGCGTTATCACTATTGGCAAGGGTGCCTCTGCATAGTGTCCTGATTCGCCATATGCTGGTTGCCTGAAGAATGCTGCATAAATTATTGGTAAAAAATAGGCGGCATTTAACAATGTGCTGATAATAATCACGATAACAGCAATCCATTGTTCAGTCTGCAGCGC
>SMWN01000142.1 GCA_004356415.1 Gammaproteobacteria bacterium | reverse complement strand
TAATCGTTGGTCTCAATATGACACTGGTGCTGCAAGTATGAGCTTGTGCTTACAAGCAACTTCTCTGGATTTAATGGTGCACCAAATGGGAGGATTTAGCGCTGAAAAAACGGCAGAGTTATTTTCGATTCCTGATCAGTTTACATCAATGGCAATAATGGCTGTGGGCTATCAATTACCAGAGGATAAAATTACAGAGGAAATGATGGAACGAGAATTTTTGGAGCGTCGAAGGAACCCGCTTGCCGAACAATTTTTTGACGGAGAATGGGGCAAACCTATTCGTTAATTTTCTTAAGCTGACGTCTGCCAGAGTGAATTTAATCAGAGTTTTTAAACTTGATAATTGAGCGTCTGTCTTTCTTGCTAGGACGGCCTTTTGATGGAGGGGACATGGCAGCCTCTGCTTTTAATTGTGAAGCAAGTAATTCCCTTTCTATCATGCTCTCTGGAGATTCTTCATAGAGCAGAGACACGTCGGTAGCGGATTTTCTTGATTTGGCAAGGGCAAGCACAGTGATAGCGTAGGGATATGGGCCTTTACGAATATTGAGCATATCACCTGGTTCAACTATTTTGGATGGTTTTGCGCGATCGCCGTTAATCATTACCTTACCTGTTTTTAGTGCCTCGGCAGCAATACTTCTTGTCTTGTAGAAACGCGCACACCATAACCACTTATCAAGTCTTAAAGGTGCAGGTTTTTCGTTATTTCTAGACATCGGTCTGTATATACCCAAACTACTTGGAAATGCAGGATACAGCAAGATGCGAAGCAAGCATATTGAAGGTATAGAGTCGAAGGTATGATAACGAAGAAGAAGGTTGCGTCCCGTCTTGCCCTGCGGGAGCTCAGGAGGGAAGCCAGTGCCGCGTTACAACTCTTATGAAGGACTAGTCATTCACTGCGAGTTGCGCCTTGACCTGACTTCCCTCCTGAACTCTGAAACCTGCATTTCCAAGTAGTTTGGGTATAATTCCAATACTATTATATCGTAATAGGATATGTGAGATGGCTGTAGATAATACTAGAAAATTCATCCAGCTTGGCATGGCAGTATTAACTGTTTCTGACACGCGGACAGAAAACGATGACAAGTCAGGTCAATTGCTCGTCAAAAGACTGGAAACTGCGGGGCATCGACTGATTGAAAAGCAAATTGTCCCTGATGACAAATTTCACATCAGGGCGGTTATTTCTAAATGGTGCATAAATAATGATATCCAGGTGATATTAACGACAGGGGGCACCGGTGTTACCGGGCGTGATGGTACACCAGAGGCAGTCGAAGTTCTGTTAGACAAGGTTATTGAGGGCTTTGGTGAGACCTTTCGTGCTATTTCATATCAACAAATTGGTACATCAACTATGCAATCGCGTGCAATCGCTGGTGTCGCAAATGGCAGGTATATTTTTTGTATTCCCGGTTCGTCAGGCGCTTGCGCGACTGCCTGGGATGAACTTATCAGCCATCAACTGGATTATCGGACCAGACCCTGTAATCTGGTTGAGTTAATGCCTAGGTTGCTCGAGAAATGACTTGTTTCAGTATGCTTGATTTACTGAGTATATTTGAAATAGATTAATACGGTACGCTTCAGTGGGTGATTGTTGTTGTCACTGATCATAAAATAAAAATCTTTCTTGTATTTTACAATACCCTCAAAGTTATCATTAAAATGGCCCTCTGAAGGTAAAAATATCGCAATGACTTTATCCTCAAGATGGTCGTTTTCGAGTTGAAGATGGTGTAATGCAATCTTGAACCCCGCAAAAACCCCACCAAGGGTGCGTTCTATTGCCAGTAGACTATTATCTTCTGTGATTGCAAGACCAGTCAGAGCACCATCAGGAAAATGTGCTGGAAAACTTCTGAACTTACCATCCAATGTATAAAAACCCAGTTGCGCCTTATCATCTCCTTTCAATGAATACTCAGTTCCAATCATTAATCCATGCTGCTCATGAATAACAACAGATTCCAGTGATTTATTTTCACTCCTGTAATTGACTATATTTCCAAGTTTCTCAGGTATTTCTATCTGTTTTTCAATAAAACCTTCTCGATTGTATTGAATAACCCTGGGCTGACGTTCAAAGCTGACGATGTATTGGGTATCACCCGGAACGTGATTATCAGAATTAATCAATGTCAGGCCTTCACTGTCTGAATTTTTCCACCTGAGTTTTTTACCTTGATCATCATGTAAGGCGAATCCATTGATCAAAAGTAAATCATGAAGTTGTTCATTTTTAAATACAGGTCTGAAACCCAACAAATAGCCATTATCCGATAAGGCATGGAGCAAATTCTCATCTTTATCCCAGGCCAGGTCGGAAAGCTCTGATATCCTTAAACCATTGATGCTGATACTTGGAAGTTCTACAACGGCTTGTATTTGAATTAATTCATTACCTTTGTCATCTTTTATTGTGATCTTTGGGTGTTTAATTTTGGCAATAGATTCAGCATGTATACCTTGAGGACAGATACAGATGAGCAAATACAATATGAACAAAACTTGAGACGATGAGTCTGATTTCATAGCTTTAACATTAAACAAATTTTCGCGATAATAGAATACTCGAGATCTTCTTGATTCATCAGGATACAGTATCGGTATGAACCAGTATTCACAAGTATTTCAGTGCATCATTTGCAGCGCATTATTTTTTTTATCAGGGATAATTTCAACTGTAAATGCTGGCAACATGGTAGTCCCGGTACAGGTCGTTGATGCTATAAATATTGAGTTAGCTCCTAGTATATGGATTGCGGGGACTATCATCAGCCATCAAGATGCCAGAGTTTCTTCTGAAGTGGAGGGAAGAATCGAATTGCTGGTTGAAGTAGGTGATGAGATAAATGAAGGAGAGATCATCGCCAAAATTGATGACACAACAATTCGCATGCAGGTGGAAGAAGCACAAGCAGGAATTTTTCCAATTGAAGCCAAACTCAATTTTTTTAATCGTGAAACTGAAAGGCTGAATCAATTAGCGAAGCAAAATAACGCAGCAAAAAACAGACTGGATGAAGTGAAATCAGACAGGGATCAAATGCTCGGTGAACTCTTGATGAAGAAAACACGCCTGGCTCAGGCAAGAGATAAATTAAATAGAACAACAATCTTGGCTCCATTTAATGGTGTTGTTGCTAAACGATTCAAGGAAGCAGGGGAATGGGCAAAAATCGGTGATGAACTGGTTCGCTTAGTCAATACAGAGGCAACAGAAATTCAGGGAAGGATTCAACAACAGAGTGCTACATTTATCAAAAAGGGAGATTCTATTGAAGTCACTGATGGCCAGGCACAGACGATGGCGACGGTCAGGACACTGGTTCCCGTCGGGGATGATGTTTCAAGACTGTATGAGATCCGTCTTGATTTTGACGAGGCAGCATGGATGGCAGGGCATGCGGTCCGCATAAAAGTGCCAACAGCAATTCCTCAAAATGTTCTGGTGGTACCGCGAGATGCATTGGTTATTAGGGAAAATACCATCAAGGTTTTTCGCATCCTTGAAAATAATACTGCAGAAGCCGTTTTTGTAAAGACGGGGATAGCAAATGATATGCTCATAGAAGTCACGGGGGATATCAATGTAGGTGACAAAATAGTTGTCCGGGGTAATGAAAGATTACTCCCACAGCAACAAGTCAATATTCAACAAGGCCATTAAGTCGTGAATCTAACCAGGTTAAGTCTGGCTAACCCCGTCGCTGTGGTTGTTGCCTTGTTATTGGCGACACTCTTTGGTGCGATTAGTCTTGACCGGCTTCCTGTGCAATTAATTCCCGAAATCCAGGAGCCTGAGATAACAATCAGGACAAGCTGGCGTGCGGCTGCACCCAATGAGGTAGAAACAGAGATTATAAGACCGCAGGAAGATGTCTTACGCGGTTTGCCTGGGATGACAAAATTACTGGCAAAGGCCCAAGATGGAAGAGGGGAAATCACTATCACATTTTCTGTTGATATGGATTTGCGCAGGGCATTGGTCGAAGTTATCAATCGCCTCAATCAAGTGCCCAGTTATCCCGATGATGTTGATGAGCCAATGATCAGTACCATTGGTGGGAATGCACGTGCAATTGCCTGGTTTATCATAAAACCAGCAGCGGGGAATGACAGGGATATTTCGAGTTATAAAAATTACATTGAAGAAGTTGTTCAAACCCGTTTCGAACGTGTCCCTGGCGTAGCACGTTCCGAGCTATATGGTGGCAGAGAACGTGAGATTAGAATCACATTTGATTCATATAAAACTGCAAGTCTGGGTATTCAAATACCTGCTGCTGCAAATCTTATCGGTTCCGGAATGGATGTTTCCGGAGGCTTTGTTGATATAGGTAAGCGCAAATATAGTCTCAGATTTGCAGGGAAATTTCCTGCTGATGATTTACAAAGTTTGATTATGGATTGGCGGGATGGCCACCCGGTTTATTTACGAGACTTGGCAGTTATAGAGGAGCGTCTGGTAGATAGAGATAGTTTTGTCATTAACAATGGTGATCTGTCCATCGCGGTCAATGCACAAAGGGAAACTGGTGTAAACGTTTTACAGGTGATGGCAGGACTACAAGTGGCGATGCAAGAATTGGCAGAGGGTCCGTTGGCCAGGGCGAATCTTACGATTGATCAGGTTTATGATGAAACAACTTATATTGATCGTTCGATAGAAATGCTAAGCAGAAACCTGGGAATGGGAATTATTCTTGCCGTTATTGTACTTTGGTGGTTTTTAAGGCGTCTACGTACAACATTATTGGTCGCTATTTCTATTCCAGCGTGCTTACTAACCAGTCTTATCGTCCTGGAGATGACAGGAAGAACACTGAATGTCATCTCGCTCGCTGGTTTGGCCTTGGCTGTTGGCATGGTGCTCGATGCATCGATTGTCGTGCTTGAAAATATCGTTCGCTTACGGGAGCAAGGTAAGGACCCTGATGTTGCATCATTACTTGGTACCAGCCAGGTCTGGGGAGCCTTATTGGCCTCTACAGTGACAACTGTGGCTGTATTTCTCCCTATTGTGTTCCTCGGTGATGAAGCAGGGCAGTTATTTGCAGATTTGGCGGTTACCATCATCTCAGCGATATGCGTCTCACTTATTGTTGCAGTCACTGTGATCCCCGGTTTTGCAAAATATTTTATGGGGGACAAAAAAGTTATCGACCCTCACCATCACTGGTGGGTGAAAGCGGCCGATAGTGTGATGTTTTTGAGCAATGGGCCCGTAAGACGCGCATTCTGGATTGTCATACTGATTGCCTTACCCCTGACTCTCGCCTGGATGCTATTACCAAAGGCGGATTATTTGCCAGAGGGAAATCGTAATCTTGTTTTTGCTTATATATTACCGCCACCGGGGGCCAATATTGCTCAGATAGAAAACGAGATGGGTGATGTCATTGCCCAACGCATATCTCCCTACGTGAAGGGTGAGAAATATCCACAAGTAAAACATTATTTCTTTGTTGCATTTCCCCGAGGGGTTTTTATGGGAGTCAGAGCATCAATCCCCGAGGAAACCGAGGCATTGATCCCCGTACTTAATGATGTCATTCAGGGTTTCCCTGATACCATTGCCTTTGCCAAGCGTGCCTCCTTGTT
This sequence comes from Gammaproteobacteria bacterium, assembly GCA_004356415.1. Classification (GTDB taxonomy): domain Bacteria; phylum Pseudomonadota; class Gammaproteobacteria; order Eutrophobiales; family Eutrophobiaceae; genus SMWN01. The sequence goes on along the minus strand of SMWN01000142.1, from coordinate 1,822 downwards.
CGGTGGTTTTGGTGATGGCAGATCCATAGATATGGATTTACATGGCCGCAATATTAGTGAATTAATGAAAGCCGCAGTCACCGGCTTTGCCCTGATACATCAGAAAATCCCTGGGGCAAGTATCAGGCCTTTCCCCGGGCTTGAGTTAGCTCAACCCGAACTGCGGCTCATCCCAAATGACAGACGAATTTCAGAGGCCGGGTGGGATCGGAATCAGGTAGCAGGAATCATTCGAGCATTGGGTGATGGATTGTATGTGGGTGATTATTTTGATGGAGAGGAAACACTGGATATTATTGTCCGTTCCAAGCCGTGGCAATCACCCGAAGAATTAGGAGGTATTCCTCTGGCCACACCTAATGCTGGTATTTTACCGCTAAGCGAATTGGTCAAGATTCAAAGGACATCAGGGCCGGAAGAGATCCGTCGCATAAACCGACGCCGTACAGTCACCTTGCAAATCACTCCTCCTGACAACCTGTCATTAGAAGAAACCTTGAGTATTTTGCGGACGGAAGTAGAACCAACTATGAGAGCCGCAATGCCAATTGATGGTGATATTGATTATACAGGCACAGCCGATAAACTTGAGTCGGCAATCACCAACATGAGAGGGAGTTTTATACTGGCAATATTTATCCTGTATTTGTTGATGAGTGCGCTTTTTCAATCATTCAAGGACAGTTTATTGGTGATACTATCTATTCCATTGGCGACAGTTGGCGGAGTGATTGCCTTAAAGTTGATTAATACCATACCCAGTAGCCTGTTTAATGTATCCTTGTTTCAGCCCATGGATCTGTTAACTATGATCGGATTTATTATCCTTCTGGGATTGGTTGTCAATAATGCCATTTTACTCGTGCATCAGGCGCGTTCAGGAGAACGAGAGGGAATGTCCAGAAGAGATGCCGTCGCACAGGCGGTCAACATAAGGTTGCGTCCGATCCTAATGACCACACTTACCAGTATATTTGGAATGTTGCCACTTTTGCTTATTCCTGGGCCCGGCGCTGAATTGTACCGAGGCCTGGCAGGCGTTATTGTCGGGGGTATGATGATAAGTACTGTTTTTACACTTTTATTATTGCCATGTATGCTTCGCATCGGTGAGGGCACGTATAACAGGTCCTTAGCTACAGGTTGATTGAATTTTATTGATGCTTTTTGAATCGTATTATTTATTGCAGACAGGATTTCTAGTTTTGAAAAAATGAATTTTCAATTGCTAATTTTACTTCTTTTGAGTTGGCCTTTTTTGGCGATGCATGTGCATGCAACTACCTATGAGTTAAAAAATAGCACAGATTCCATTGTCGGTCAGCTAGATTCAGCTGTTGTGGGACGAGATACCACCCTGCTGGATGTCGCGAGAGAGTTTGGCTTCGGTTATCAGGATATCAAACTGCTTAATCCAAAAATAGACACATGGATGCCAAACGATGGTGAACTCGTTCAATTACCCTCCAGATTTATACTGCCGAATGTACCGAGAAAAGGAATCGTTTTGAATATTCCTGAAATGCGTCTGTATTTTTATCCCCCTCACAAAAAAGGCGAACCTAATAAGGTGATTACCTATCCATTGGGTATCGGTAGACAGGGGTGGGATACACCCTATAAACAAACACATATTATTGGCAAGATAAAACACCCTGACTGGCGTCCGCCTAAATCCATAAGACAAGAACACGAAGAAGCAGGTGATCCCTTGCCGAAAGTTGTCAAGGCAGGTCCTGACAACCCATTGGGGGATTATGCATTACGATTGGGCTTGCCCGCATATTTAATTCATGGAACCAACAAACCCTGGGGAATTGGT
>SMWN01000141.1 GCA_004356415.1 Gammaproteobacteria bacterium | reverse complement strand
CATACAATATCCCACGTAGCAAAAAACGCGCTTTATTGAATATCTCTGTACTCAAAAAAACAGCCGATGGTTCAAGTAAACCCACTAGGGTAAACATTAAAGGCACAGCAACAAACCTGAGCCAACAGCTTAGGGAATTAAGCCTCCGTGAAATATCAGAAAAAGGAGCAATCTATTATATTGCCGAGACCCCTGTGGATAATGCTGAAACCCTGAAATACAATCTTGAGATTTCCCCAGAAGGTGAAACTATAACGTACAAACTTTCATTTCAAGAACAATTTTACACAGATTAAGCGACTTATTATTTATTGCCTCAAATATCGTATTCCATAATTAATGGGGCGTGGTCTGAAAAACGTTCTTCCTTGTAGATTTCTGCACTGGTGACCTTGCCTGATAAACCGGGCGAAACTATCTGATAATCAATTCGCCAACCTACATTCTTTGCCCATGCCTGTCCTCTATTCGACCACCATGTAAATTGATCTTCAAGCTGATTGATTTCACGAAAAGCATCTACCATTCCAACAGAATCGAATAGTCTGTCCATCCATGCTCGCTCCTCGGGCAGGAAACCTGAATTTTTCTGATTCCCCCGCCAGTTTTTTAAATCGATTTCCTTATGGGCAATATTCCAGTCGCCACAAATAATATAGTTTCTTTTCTGATTTCTGTATTTTTTCAGAACAGGCATAAATCGATCCATAAAATCATATTTGATTGTCTGCCGTTCCTCGCTGGAAGATCCTGAGGGGAAATAGAGAGAGACAATGCTCAACGATCCAAAATCAGCCTGAATATATCTGCCTTCAGAATCTGCTTGGTGCCAGCCCAGGGTTTTTTTAATCTTATTGGGTTGTTGTCTGGTATAAATAGCTACGCCACTATATCCTTTTTTTTCTGCATCATTGAAAAACCCGAAATAACCATTTGGTGAGAGTATCTCTTCTGATAATTGATGCACCTGCGCTTTCGTTTCCTGGATACAAACCACATCAACATTCTGCTCCAGCATCCACTTAAAGAACCCCTTTCTATGCCCTGCACGAATACCATTGACATTCAATGTCATTACTTTCATCTATCAACCCTTGATTTGTTTTCAAATTGAAAGGCGATGTATGATAATCAATTAATATCGATTTGTTCCATAAAGAAAATTTTTCATGAAAAAATATCAACTAGAGTTTATTGAGTTTGCCATTGCACATAAAGTCTTATGTTTTGGTGACTTCACACTTAAGTCAGGAAGGCAGAGCCCTTATTTTTTCAATAGTGGATTATTCAGTGATGGCAAGAGCCTTTCTCGTCTGGGTCGTTATTATGCGAGTGCAATTCAGGCAGCTAGCGTTAGATATGACATGTTATTTGGTCCGGCGTACAAGGGCATCCCCCTGGCTTCAGCCGTGGCAATGGCACTTGCAGAGGACCATGATATCAATGTGCCTTATTGTTTTAATCGAAAAGAAGCAAAAGATCATGGTGAAGGAGGCACAACTTTTGGCGCACCACTCCATGGTGAAACACTGATAATTGATGATGTTATCTCCGCGGGCACCTCTGTTAATCTCTCGGTTGAAATTATAAAACAGGCGGGTGCGACAACAGCAGGTGTCGCCATTGCCCTGGACAGGCAAGAGAAAGGGGAGGGTGAATTATCAGCAGTACAGGAGGTTGAACAACGACATCAAATAAGTGTCATAAGCATCATTACGCTGGAAAATATGATTGAATATCTGGAAAAAATACCGAGCATGTCTGAAAATCTTGGTAGAATCAGGCAATATCGGGAATCATATGGTGCCATAAACATCTAACTGGGATAACTAATTGAAACCGAAAAGAAAAGAGAGACAGGTGCAGATATGAATATTTCAAAAGAATCTTTATTAGCTGTGATAACCCCGGATTTGATAACTTTGGGATTGATAACTCTGAGTTTAACGGTTTTATCCTTACCCGCCCAGGCACGTATTAAATGCTGGGAAAACAGCGATGGTGTCAGGGAGTGCGGTGAAAAGGTGCCGCCTGAATATGCACAAAAGAGTCATAAAGAAATAAGCAGTCAGGGCATTACCGTGGGGGAATCAGCGAGAGCTAGAACCAAAGAAGAAATAGCAGAGGATGAGCGCTTAGCCGCCATTCAGGCCGAAGAAGACAGGAAACAAGCCGAAAAAGATAAACTGGACAAAATTCTCCTGGATACGTACACCAATACAGATGATATTCAGATGACAAGTGATGGAAAAATTGCCGCACTTGAATCCACAATCAAACTGGCGAATAAACGTAATGAAAAGATACAGGCTAATCTGGACAAACGTACAGCCACAGCAGCCGCTGCAGAACTTGCGGGCAAACAACCAACAGAAGACCTGCTCAAGGATATACAGTCACTACAAAGACAAATCAAGAACAATGATAAATTCGTTGTCGATAAACGGTTGGAACAGGAAGCGATCAAGAAAGAATATGTGGATAAAATAGTTCGTTTTAATGAACTGACAGGTAGGTAAGAATAAATCGCAGTGGGGCTAGGTAGCAGTAAACTTTAGAAAATTAGCAGAGAAAATTACCTAAACAGCCCTCGCTTCAATGCCTGCCATTGTTCCTGATAATGTTCTGTGGGTTTCTTGTCGAATGATGTACGAATAAACTGGCTCATCTTCCCTTCAACAAGTGCCAGCATCTGATTGGCCCCAGAGTCAATTGACCCAACGAGCCGTGCACTATCATCTAGATTGGCTTCCCTCAATATTTGCTTAAGCTGGGTTTCCAAACGCTCAAAGAATTGATGTACCCGAACTCGTAAGCGTTCGTTTTCACCTACCAGGGCATCCCCAGCAAGAACACGGGTAATGCCAGGGTTGCGTTCGGAGAAACCGAGCAATACCTGCACGATTTTTTCACAACGTACAATGGCGTCCTTTTCCTGCGCAAGAATGCTGTTAATTAATCCAAAAACTGAATCCTCTGAGAAATCTATCAATGCTTCAAACATCTTGGCCTTGCTGGCAAAATGCCTGTAAAGCGCTGCCTCTGAAACACCTACAGCCTTGGCTAAACTCGCAGTCGTAATGCGCGTTCCAGGATTTTCCTCTAGCTGCAAGGCGAGTATTTCAAGTATTTGTTGTTTCCTGTTGTGCTTCCTGGTTTGGTTCATTTCCTTCAGCTCTTGCCAGCGCTATGTCCATCAATGAGCGTGCCCACACCCTGATCTGTAAATACTTCTAGCAAAACAGCATGCTCAACCCGACCATCAATAATATGGGCAGCTTTAACCCCACTCTTGACTGCGTCCAGAGCAGCATTAATCTTGGGTAACATACCACTATGGATCACTCCAGCTGTGATGAGATCATCTACATCAGCAATTGAAAGTCCTGTTAGCACATCACCATCTTCATTCAACAAACCCGCTTCATTGGTCAGCATGATCAATTTTTCTGCAACCAGTATCTCAGCCATTTTTCCTGCCACGAGATCAGCATTGATATTGTAGGACTGGCTGTCCTTGCCAACGCCAATGGGTGCTATCACGGGAATAAAGTTGCTCTTTACCAGCGTATCAACCACCGACGTATCGATACTTTCGACTTCACCAACATGGCCGATATCTATGATTTCAGGTGCTTCCATCTCAGGATCTGCACGCTTGAAGACCATCTTTTTCGCGCGAATCAAATCGCCATCTTTTCCCGTCAACCCGACCGCCGAACCACCATTACGATTGATCAGGTTAACGATTTCCTTATTCACCTGGCCCCCTAATACCATCTCTACAATATCCATAGTTTCGCTGTCAGTCACGCGCATTCCGTCAACGAATTTGGATTCTTTCCCCATTCGAGAGAGTAGATCACCGATCTGAGGACCTCCTCCATGCACAACGACTGGATTCATTCCCACCGATTTCATCAGTGCGACATCGCGTGCGAATCCATTTTTCAGCTGGTCATCAACCATGGCGTTACCGCCATATTTTATGACGATAGTCTTGCCACTAAAACGTTGTATATAAGGTAAGGCCTCGGTCAGGACCTTTGCAATCGCTGCAGCATTTTTTAACTCTGATGTCATGATCTATCTCGACAAACCTTTTTATGATGACCCAATTTTACGGGGATGCGTAATTCGGACTTCCCACTGGCGATGCAGCTTATCAAAACGGAAGCTTTAAGTCCGCTGAAACCGAATGCAAAAGATCGCGAAATCCTTTTTGAATCCTTTCCATGGCCTCATCACTTTCCGCTTCAAATCTGGCGACTAAAAATGGACTTGTGTTTGATGGCCTGACAAGGCCCCAGCCATCCGAAAAATCAACACGCAAACCATCCATATCTGTCACCTCTGCGTCTTCGAATGTCATTTTCTTTTTCATTATCTCCATCACCTTGGCATGATGTTTCTCTGCCAAAGGAATACGAAGCTCAGGTGTTGATATGTCGTCAGGCAACTCGGCAAAGGTCTCGGTCGGGTTACTTTTACTCTTTGTTAAAATCTCCAACACTCTTGCGCCCGCATACAGGGCGTCATCAAAACCGTACCAGCGTTCCTTGAAAAAGATATGCCCGCTAAATTCGCCCGCAAGTGGCGCATCGATCTCTTTCATCTTCGACTTGATCAAGGAATGACCAGTCTTCCACATCAGTGGCTTACCGCCACTCTCGTTAATGACCGCTTTGAGATGCCGACTGCATTTAACATCAAAAATAATCGAAGCGCCCTGATTTCGGGACAAGACATCCCTGGCAAATAACATCATCTGTCTGTCGGGCCAGATAATATTACCTTCTCCATCAACAATACCCAGTCGATCTCCATCACCATCAAATGCAAACCCCAGATCTGCGCCTTCCTCTTTCACTATTTCTATCAGTGACTGCAAATTCTCCGGCTGACTGGGATCGGGATGATGGTTGGGAAATTTTCCATCAATATCACAATACAATTCCACGACATCATGCCCCAATGCTCTGTAAAGCTGAGGTGCCAACTGACCCGCGACACCATTACCACAATCAACAATGATCCTGAATGCTCCCCCCAATGCAACAGGAATATCATCAGTGATCCTCCTTAAATAATCAGCACTAACATCTACGGCCTGTAAACACCCCTGCCCTTCGGACATCTCCTTATTGGTAATTCGATTTCGAATTGCCGTGATTGCTTCGCCAAATAATGTTTCACCATCAATAACGATCTTTAACCCATTATATTCAGGACCATTATGGCTCCCGGTAAGCATCACACCACTATTCGTTTCCAGGTGGTGTGTCGCAAAATACAGGACGGGTGTCGGTACAACACCGATATCGATGACATCACGACCGGAGGCACGCAAACCCTCAATCAATGCATCGCCAAATTCAGGGCTGCTTGTTCGGCCATCTCGTGCGACGATTATACTCTGCTGCCCACGTTCATTCGCCTCGCTTCCTATCGCGCGACCGATTTCACGGACAATGGTCGCAGATAACGTTTTCCCCACGACACCTCGAATATCGTAGGCACGAAAAATATCCGGTGAAATTTCAACTTGTTCTGGTACTTCAACATTTGACGAGTCTGTAGCTTCCGCCGGTGTTGTTTCAGGGTTTTCTCGGTCAGCACTTTCTTGCTCCACGGCTTCACTGCTTACCCCTTCTCCATTGCCACCACTTTCCTGTTCTGAATTTTCTTGCTGCATGTCTGCAGGCTTGGCCACGTAAGTGACGTCATCACCTATCAGTCCTTCTGAGAGTGCACTAGGGACGGTAATTTCACCGGATTGTGGTAGACCCGGAATCAACTTATCCAGCCCTGGGTGTTCTCCCTCCATAATTGCCTTCACGGCACCCTGGTAGACAACCCCTTTTTCAGGCTTCTCCTTCGATCCTGCATCTGATTGTTTGCGACGGTAAAAAACAAAACCTCCCGCACCTGCCACCAGAGCGAGCAACACAATAACTATCAGCCCCATGCCGGAATCTCCTCCTACTGACTCGACAACTTCAGCTACGGAAGCTGCTGACGATTTACTCCAACTGGCTACATACCATTTCGTGCCTGTGATGCCCGCAACAATGGGATCCCCATTGCGTAAT
>SMWN01000140.1 GCA_004356415.1 Gammaproteobacteria bacterium | reverse complement strand
TTTGAGCGCCCGTTGAGTCAACCTGGCAAAGCTGTGGCGGACAGTTTTATGTGGTTAATACGTCGTAGTCCATTTATTCAGGAAACATTGATCAGAATCAAACAATGGGAAAATCATATTGACGATGGTGCAGGTACCAATATCAAAGATATGACCGGTAATTAATCGAATGTATGTCCGCTTTATACTTATTCTGTTGAAAAACTCCGTTTTGTGAGAGGATAAAAAAATTAAAGCCGTTTAAGTGATTTAAATTCTATTAGATACGGTGGGGCACATAAAATACTTAAAATCTCGCTCTGGATCCTCTGCTACAGCTACACCTGATAAATGGGTGGCATTTCCAAAGTGAATGACTCTTGGTCGAAATTTAGTATCTTTAAATAGTCGAGTTTTTCAACAGAATATACTGGAAGCGGACGTTCAAGTGAAAGTAATGAAAGGCAGCTTTCGACCCAAAGCGGACTGTCGAGTCAGGTGCGAGACATAAGTTTCCTATCATTTGGCTTGAGATACTAAAATGTTGCTAAAATTACAGAGATAATTGTATCCCGTCAAATGATATGAGACCAATCCGAGCTAAATCCTAAGAGAGACTTCTGGTAAGTTAACCACAAGCAACAGGAGTCTTGATATGAGTAAATATGATTCAGAGAAAGTAGTCAAAGCAATTCGCCGTAGAACCCGCAGAAAATATTCAGCTGAAGAAAAGATTCGTATCGTGCTGGAAGGATTACGTGGAGAGGAAAGTATTGCCGAACTATGCCGTCGAGAAGGACTGCACCAGAATGTGTATTACCGCTGGAGCAAAGAATTTCTGGAAGCGGGCAAACAACGATTAGCCGGAGACATTAAACGGGAAGCCACATCGGATGAAGTGACTGATCTCAAGAAAGAGAATGACCAGCTCAAGCGTCTGTTAGCTGACATCATGCTGAAGAACAATGTGCTTAAAAAAAGTGTACTTGGCTTGGAGTCGACCTGGGAAGACGAATGAGTTTGTCTGGTGCAGAGAAGCTGGAAGTGATCCGATTGGTGGAAGAGTCAGAACTCTCCATCAGACGGACATTGACAGAGTTAGGCGTGAGTCGCAGCAGCTTCTATCGATGGTATCGGCAATACCTTGACGGTGGGCCTGAGGGTCTGGAACCCGCTAGTCGTGCACCACGTCGTTTCTGGAACAAGTTACCTGAGTCGGTGAAGGAACAATGCCTGGAGGTAGCCTTGCAACACCCGGAGAAATCCCCTCGAGAACTGGCCTGGCATATCACGGATGAGCACCGTTACTTTATCTCGGAATCCAGTGTTTATCGGCTATTGAAGCAATATGATCTTATTACCAGCCCCGCCTATATCCTGATGCAGGCGGGTGATACGTTTCAACATCCGACCAAGCGGGTCAATGAACTCTGGCAAACCGACTTTACCTACTTTCGTGTGGTGGGCTGGGGCTGGTATTACCTGTCTACGGTACTGGATGATTACTCTCGTTACATCATTGCCTGGAAGCTAACCACAAGCATGGCTGCCGATGATGTGAAGAAGACACTGGATGTTGCCATTGAAACCACAGGGGTGAATGAGATAAAGGTAAAACATCGTCCCCGTTTACTCAGTGATAATGGGCCATGTTATTTATCCTCAGAGTTAAAGGACTACTTGGGCAAACACCAGATGAAACATACTCGTGGGGCACCGTATCATCCGATGACACAGGGTAAGATTGAACGCTATCATCGTTCCATGAAGAATGTGGTGAAACTGGAGCATTATTACTATCCGTGGGAACTGGAAAATGCCATCAAACAGTTCGTTCAGTACTACAACTATGAACGCTACCATGAATCACTGGATAATATTACACCTGCTGATATGTACTTTGGTCGTTACCATGACATTATGGACCGTCGTGCCACGATTAAATATGAAACATTACAACAGAGGAGGAAGGAAAATCTAAGCCTATGCGTGAATCAATAAAACAGGGCTATAATCTATGAAAGTCTCTCTTAACTTTTTAGATGTTTTGTGCCAAATCTTTTGACGGCTTACAATCTGCGGAAGATCAGATTAAGGGAACGCTTGCTGGTTGTGACTCATATCTGATTAAACCTGTAAAAAGTGAACTTTTTAAAGAAACAATGGCCCGCTATATTTAATAGCTCTTATCTAGAAACTGTTGCCTGCTCATTTCAGTTATACCTCAACCACCTCAGTTTCCATGATATTATCTTGTGGTGGCTGTAGAAAATAACCGGAGATAAAATCAAATTCACAACGCATCGCTGACATTAGCGCATCATTATTTTCAATTTTATTTGCCACAGATAAGCATAAAAATTCTTTACCCATACCGACAATATCTTCAATTTCTTTGGTCGGCATTTGATTAGCATCAATAAACGGGCACAGCATAATAAAATTAAATTTTGATTGAGACAGGCAACTCTCCAGGCTCGAGCATCCTGTTACTTCAGTTAAAGCAAATAAAATATTATGCTTTTCACCGAGCGTTTTGATCAAAAAGGATGTTTGCTTCTGATGTTTCATATAATTATCAATGCTGATTTCAAGTACAAGCGCATTACCAAAATCAGATATTTTATGCACAGCAAGTTCCGATTCCAGCCACTTTGAGAAGGCTATATCGGTGAGTGAATCTTCCGTTAATGAGACAAAGAATCCAGAAATTTCATGGTCAGAGGTGTTATTCATGGCGATTTTCTGCACACACGAATTAATTACCCATCTATCCATATCTTTCTGCATATTCCGACTTCTCAGGACAGGGACGAATTCTCTTGCTTCAATAATTCCATCATCAAGGCCGATTAGATTTATTCTGACTTGATAAAATCCAATAGAATCGAATTTCGAGTCTATGCTTGAGAGCTTAACGAAAGCTTGGTAATGGGGTTTCACGCGATCTTCACTAAATGCATTTATTATGTGCGAATCCAGTTGTTCATCAATTTTTACTGCATCGTTATTTGTTATTTCATAGATCACGAATGAATTCCCAGGCTTATCTCTGGCTACACGACAAGCAGTATCAAGCTGATTTAGAATGGCCTCTGCCTCCGTGGATTCATTCAATATATATACCGAAGCAATATTTAGAGAAAAATTCGTTATTTCACCATTTACTTTATAAGTTATTTCGTCAAAAATTTTACAAAGCTGTTCACAAATAATGTTACCTTTATCATCATCCTGATAATTGCGAATTAATATTGCAATGCTTGAATCACCAATCCTTGTTACATCCCCGGCATACTTAGAGTCAGAAATATACTTTAGAATTTTCTCTGAGGTAAAATCTGCAATTTTATCTGCTGATAACATACCTATTTCATCACGCAGCGTCTGGAATCGGTCAATCTCGGTTAATATAACGATGTCATTTCTATTAATCTGTTCAAGTGAACGATAAAATTTTTCCTTATTGTAAATGTGTACGCGTAGTTGTTGTGTATCTGCTTTCTTTGTCTCTTCCTGATATCTTTTTAAGGCACAATTAATAGACTCAACCATACGACCTTTGGTTAAACCATCTTTCCTTAAATAATCTTGCGCGCCATACCTGAATGCATTTACAACTGTTTCCTCATTACCTTGTGCGGTCAACATAATCGTTGGGGGAAAGCTGCTGGAAGTCTTGTATAGCCTGAGCCACTCGAGGCCATTTTCTCCATTCCCCAGATCATAATCGAGAATAATCAGATCGTATTTATCCCAGACAAACGTTTCTGAAGGTTTACCATCCGCAGGGTCATAGACATTAACAGTTGCACCGGGGCAGACTTTCTCAAAAAATTTAATCAGTAGATTTCTGAAATCTACTGAATCGTCTATGACGAGTATCTGGTTTATTTCTTGCTCAGACATTTTGGTCAATCAAATACGTTTATTCATCTATTCGGGATAGGAATTATATCCAATTGTGGGTTCAGTGACGAGATAAATACTTTCTGGTTTATCTCTAAAAAGCGATGATAGTTTTGTGGGCTGTATCGCAGTTTTCTCTGACTAATTTTGGTACGAGATAGCCAGGAAGCTTTTTTTGTATCTCTTGCATGAGCGATTTTGCACTTGATTCATCGACTTCGAAATGACTAGCGCCACTAACAGGGTCTAGTAAATGGAGGTAGTAAGGGATAATCCCATAATTAAATAAGGATTCACTTAACTCAATTAAGGCTTCTGCAGAATCATTAATGCCTTTTAACAATACAGATTGGTTGAATAAAGGAATGTTATGATTTCTTAACTTTAAAATGGCTTGTTCGACTGATTTATCTAATTCATTGGCATGATTGACATGTAATACAATCACAAGTTGTAAACGTGTTTTAGTTAACCAGTCTAAGCATGCATCATTGATTCTTTCAGGGACGACCACAGGGAAACGAGTGTGAATACGAAGTCGTTTAAGGTGAGGAATCTCTGCTAGTTGTGTCACCAGATCAGAAAGACGTTCATCAGAGATAGACAAGGGATCACCGCCACTCAAGATTACTTCTGTCACGCTCGTCTCTTTTTGTAAATATTCAATGGCCTTTTCCAGATGTTTCCCTGATGAATTTGAATCGGAATAGGGGAAATGCCTGCGGAAGCAGTATCTACAGTGAATGGCACAGGCGCCTGTTAAGACAAGTAACACTCTCCCCTGATATTTATGTAACAAACCTGGAGTAATCTGACGATTGGCCTCATTAAGTGGATCCTCAGTAAAGCCAACTTCGTCGTTGTCTTCATCAACGGAAGGCCACACCTGTCTAAGTAAAGGGTCATCAGGATCGTTTTGATTGATTCTGCTGATAAATCCTGATGGTACTCGCAGTGGGAAGTCTTTATTCGCTTGCCTTGAGATGAGTGAAGAACCTGCAATATTCAGTTTATTGAGTAGCTCTTGGGGCGAGGAGCTTGCCTCCTGTAATATTTTCTTCCAATTTCTATGCTGCATGTCTTGCCTTATTCACGGTATGATATGAAATCATTTTACAGAATATTTAGAAGAGATGTTCATGGCAACGTATAGCACAAATGACTTCAGGGCCGGCCTGAAAATTATGATTGATAATGACCCATTTGCCATTATGGTCAATGAATTTGTAAAACCTGGCAAGGGGCAGGCGTTTAACCGCGTCAAAATGCGCAATCTCAAAAATGGTCGTGTCCTGGAAAGAACCTATAAATCTGGTGAATCCGTAGAAGCAGCAGATGTCATGGATAAAGATATGCAATATCTCTATAACGATGGTGATACCTGGTATTTCATGGATCTAACAACGTTTGAACAATATCCAGCTGACAAACCAGCCGTAGAGGATGCTGCGCAGTGGTTAAAAGGTGAAGAGATATGTGAGGTCACATTGTGGAATGGATCGCCATTATCGGTTGCAGCTCCAAATTTTGTCATTCTTCAAATTACACATACAGATCCGGGTCT
>SMWN01000139.1 GCA_004356415.1 Gammaproteobacteria bacterium | reverse complement strand
GGCGGCAAAAAAAGCCCGAGAGCTCACACGAAGGAAAACCGCGCTGGATATCGCAGGCCTCCCCGGGAAACTGGCTGATTGTCAGGAAAAGGATCCGTCAAAATCAGAACTCTTTTTAGTCGAAGGTGATTCCGCTGGAGGATCGGCAAAACAAGGCCGTGATCGTAAGAATCAGGCGATATTGCCGCTTAAGGGCAAGATATTGAATGTAGAAAAGGCGCGTTTTGACAAAATGTTGTCTTCGGTAGAGATCGGCACACTGATCACCGCGCTGGGGTGTGGGATTGGCCGAGGTGAGTTTGATATTGAGAAGCTTAGATATCACAGAATTATTATCATGACAGATGCTGATGTGGATGGCTCACATATCAGGACGCTTTTATTAACATTTTTCTATCGTCAGATGCCCGAGTTAATAGAAAACGGTTATATTTATATTGCCCAGCCGCCTCTGTATAAAATCAAGAAAGGTAAAAAGGAACGCTATTTGTTGGACGATAATCAGCGTGATGAATATATGATGGAGCTAGCGCTAGACGGAGCCAGCCTGGTACCGGGCGGGGACGTTGAGCCTTTAACAGGCGAGGCCCTTAAAACCATTGCAGGACTTTATGTTGCAATGAACCGTGCTGAACAAAGACTGTCCAGGCGTTACCACCCGGAAATTATTAAGGCGGTGCTGCAACAGCCCCCGTTGTCTGCGGAGAAATGCCTGGACAAGGCCTCCGTTGACAAATGGTTTGCCGCGTTGGGAGAAAGAATGCCAGAGTTTGATGGGGTAAAACCAGAAGTAGATGTTTTTATGGCAGGCGATGGTAGGGAGTACGGCGGCAAAATCACCCTGGTCATCCATGGGCTGGAGTCTGTCAACGTATTATCTCCGGATTTTTTCATGTCTCAGGACTATCAGGATTTAATCGAACTGCAAGGCACACTGGCGCTGAGGGCAGACGCGAGCATGCATAGAGGCGAGCAATCACAGCCTATTCATTCCTTGCGCGAGGGGTTTGACTGGTTATTAAAAGAAGTCAATAAGGGCCTACACCTACAACGCTATAAAGGCCTGGGGGAGATGAATCCGGATCAGCTATGGGAGACAACCATGGATGTAAATTCAAGGATGATGTTGCAGGTAAGGGTTGAAGATGCCTTTGCTGCAGATGATATCTTTACCACTCTAATGGGAGACCAGGTGGAACCCAGAAGAGAGTTTATTGAGAAGAACGCCCTCTCTGTTGAAAACCTTGATACGTAATCCCTGCCAAACTAAATAGCCCGGGGATAAACCGCACCTGCTTAGATTGTTTTGGCGCAGGCCAGGACATCGACTCTGGCAACTCCTGCCTTGTGAAGTGTGCGAGCAAGTTCATTGACTGTGCTGCCAGTGGTGATGACATCGTCAATGAGCAAGACATGGCTATAGCTGATTCCCTCCGCCACAGAAAATGCATTGCGGACATTGCCTTGTCTTTTTTTGGCGGGCAAATCGGATTGGGGAACAGTATTACGAATGCGTTTGCAGGAATCGTTGTCCAGGTTAACCTTGAGCTGCCGGGCAAGAGGGCGGGCAAGCTCTACAGACTGGTTGTAGCCCCTCGAAATCAACCTGTGGCGATGTAAAGGTACGGGGATAATGCAATCAGGCCGCCTTGTGCCATCATTGAAAAATACTTCGCCCATTACCCCACCCAGATAATTCGCAAGCTCAAGGCCCTGTCTGAACTTCATACATTGAATAAGATGATTTACCGGATAGTGATATTGAAATAACACTCTGGATTTATTGATGAAACCCCCTGGGCGGCCAGAACGGCCCGGTGAGCCAGGATGGTTTAGACATGCGGCACACAACCTTGATGCGGCGTTGGGCTTGGCACAGGCAGGACAGGCGGTCGTGTTAAAAGGCAGATCGTCCAGGCAGGCAGGGCATATCGTCTCGTGACCTTCGCTGCGATTAACACACAAAAAACAACGGTTGCCGGAGAACAAGGCGACGAATATGTTGTAAACTTTTATATGGTCTTTCAGGTTGACAGCGAGTCCTTTACGCATATGATTCCTAATGATCCCTGTCTAAAATATTTTCAATAACCAGAGGCTAACAAGACTACGTCTATGTCACATTGTGTTCAAGCATTAGAGAAAAATAAGGAAGTACGTCATAACTGGCAGACACAAGAAGCTTTGTCATTAATGACAAAGCCATTAAATGATCTGCTGTTTCAGGCACAGTCTGTTCATCGAAAGCATTTTGATGCCAACACGGTGCAGCTCAGTACCCTGTTAAATATAAAGCAAGGCGGTTGCCCCGAGGATTGCGCCTATTGTCCGCAAAGTGTTCGTTACAAAACTGAAGTAGATGCAGAGGCGATGTTGTCATTAGATAAAGTAAAAGATGCTGCGGAAAAAGCCAGGCAGGAAGGCGCAACACGGTTTTGTATGGGTGCAGCATGGCGCAGTCCCAAAGAAAAAGATTTCAAACTAGTGTTGGATATGGTCAGGGAAGTTAAGTCTTTAGGAATGGAAACATGTGTCACCATGGGCATGTTAAATGACGATCAAACATCAAGACTGAAACAGGCTGGCCTGGATTATTATAATCATAATCTTGATAGTTCAGAGTCGTTTTACGAAACCATCATTAGCACCAGAGACTACAAGGATCGTCTGGACACATTAGCAAGCGTACGTGAAGCAGGTATTCATGTTTGTTCGGGCGGTATCATTGGTATGGGCGAAAGTAAATCGGATCGCGCAGAGATGTTGTGCACCCTGGCCAATCTGGATAAACATCCGGAGAGCGTGCCAATCAATCTTTTGGTTAAAGTCAAAGGCACACCATTGGCTGACGAAGAAGATCTGGATCCTTTTGACATGGTGCGCATGATTGCCACGGCCAGGATCATGATGCCAGCTGCAACCGTGCGTTTATCTGCCGGGCGATCGGAAATGAATGACGAGCATCAGTCGCTTTGCTATCTGGCGGGAGCCAATTCAATTTTTTATGGTGAAGAACTTTTAACCACCGGAAATCCGGCACTTGAAAAAGATCGTCAATTGTTTGATCGTTTAGGCATTACCGCACTTCAGTAAAATAAGTACTTGCCAATAAGTAACTATTAATGAGTCCCCAGATCGATAGTTCCAGGACAGATAGCTCTAAAAAGAATAGCTCAAGTAAAGATAATTTCAGAGATGGGCTGGAGAAAAAACTCAAGCTTCGTAAACAACAAAATCTTTTTCGCAAGCGAAATACGCTTGCTTCACGACAAGGGCCAATGATTAAAATTGATGGCCATCACCTGATAAATTTTTGTAGTAATGATTATCTTGGTCTGGCCAACCATCCAGAGGTCATCTCCGCCTTTAAGACATGCGCCGATCAGTTTGGTGTTGGCAGCGGGGCTTCATCATTGGTCTGTGGCAGAAGTGATTTACATCTCCAGCTTGAGGAAAAACTCGCCGATAAAACCGGTAGAGAAGCCGCGTTGATTTTTCCAAGTGGCTACATGGCGAATTTGGCTGTGGCGACAACATTTAGTGGAAGAACAGACGGTGTATTTCTTGATCGACTGGCTCATGCCTCCCTTGTCGATGCGGCCCGATTATCAGGGGCCAAACTGCACCGATATCAACATGCCGATCACGAGGCCCTGGCCCTTGTCCTTAAGAATTCAGCTGTGAATGAGAAGTTAGTCCTTACTGACACTGTGTTCAGTATGGACGGCGATATAGCACCAATAAAAGAATTGGTCAGAGTATGTAAACAGAATAATGCGGTGTTGGCTGTTGATGACGCACATGGTTTTGCTGTGCTTGGAAAGAGCGGCGGCGGCTTGCTGGAAGAGAAAGAAATTTCAGCAGAAGATGTGCCCATCCTGGTTGCAACATTTGGTAAAGCACTGGGCACCGCAGGCGCGTTTATTGCGGCAGACAAGATAATTATTGAAATGTTGATACAGTTTGCCAGAACCTATATTTACACAACGGCGCTCGCGCCTGCGCTTGCTGGTGCAACACTCGCGTCTCTTGAGGTTCTCGAAAAGGAAGCATGGCGTAGAGAAACCTTGAGCGCATTAATAAAACATTTTTGTAACAGTGCCAGTGCCCTGGGCCTGAATATTTTATCGTCGGACACGGCTATTCAACCATTGATGATCGGCGATTCAGAAATCGCAGTACGCATCAGTGATAAATTATTCGACGCAGGTTTTTTGATCTCCGCAATCAGACCGCCGACAGTGCCCGAAGGCAGTGCGAGGTTAAGAATTACATTAACCGCCGCACATACCGAAGAACAGGTAGATCGGTTGCTAGAGACGCTAGGCAAATTATTATGACGCAAAAAGCAATCAGGGATCTGGCGTTAATACATGGTTGGGGATTTGATCATCGAATATGGAGAAACCTTATTCCACATCTCGAAGATCAGTGGCGAGTAACGTGTATTGACCTGCCCGGTTATGGCGCCTCTAAAAATAAAGTTGAATCACATTTAGATCAGGGCAACATCGATCAAATAGTGAACTATATTAATTCAGATATACCCGAAAACGCCACCATTCTTGCGTGGTCCCTGGGCGGAACAGTGGCGATGAAACTTGCGCAAAGGAGAAGTGATATCAAGGCCCTTGTGTTGCTTGCAAGTAGCCCATGTTTTTTGAAGAAGCAAGATTGGCAACATGGGGTTGAGCCAGCTGAGTTTAATCAGCTGCTCAGTCAGCTCAGTAAAGATAAAATAAAAACACTGCAAACATTTGCCGGGCTGGTGGCCATGGGCGAAGCGCACCCCAGGCAAACAATAAACGAACTAAACGAATATCTTTTAAGTAATGTGCCAGAGCAAGAAACACTCATGTCCGGGCTAGGGATATTAAGAGATGAAGATCTGCGACAGGCCCTTGTAAAGCAACATTGTCCGGTTGGTATTATCTTTGGTGAAAACGATATTCTGGTCAAACGTTCAATCGGGAGTGCAATTCAAGAATTACGGCCAGATACTCTCACAATTGAAATTCCTGAAACAGGGCACGCTCCATTTTTATCACGTCCACAGGAAACAGCAGACGCCTTAATGAAGCTCACAGCCAGGGTTTTCTGAAAATGGCTTTTAATAAAACTAAAGTAGCCGCCAGCTTCAGTAGATCTGCACAAGATTATGCAGAGCATGCTGTGTTGCAAAGAACAGTTGCTGAGCGCCTGTTGGAAAGACTAGAGCTTGTTAACATCTCGCCAAAGGTGATTGTTGATGCTGGCTCAGGACCGGGATATGCTGCGAGGCAGTTGGCAATGAGATATAAAGGGGCTCAGGTGCTACAGCTTGATTTATCTATGGAGATGTTGAGCCAGTCTAGATCTCATGACTCACGATTTTTCTCGAAACAAAAATATGTTTGTGGCGACGCTGAAAGCTTGCCACTGATAAAAAATTCCGCGGAACTGGTTTTTTCAAGCCTGATGCTGCAATGGTGTAACGATCTTGATGCAGCGTTCACCCAGATTAAAAGCACATTAACAAAGCAAGGCCTGTTTCTGTTTGCAACCCTGGGTCCGGACACCCTAAAAGAATTACGATCGAGCTGGGCCGAGGTAGATGATGATGTGCATGTGAACACGTTCATTGATATGCATGATATAGGTGACGCCCTGATTCGGGCAGGCTTTGTTGAACCAGTGATGGATGTGGAACACATTACTTTGACGTATGAAGATTGTTTTTCTTTGATGAAAGATCTAAAAACTTTGGGTGCCAATAATGCTGACGAGGATCGATCAAAGGGACTCACCGGGAAAAACAAAATTAAAGGCCTGGAGTCCGCTTATGAAAAATATCGTAGCGAAGGACGATTACCTGCGACCTACGAAGTGGTTTATGGTCATGCCTGGACACCATTGCAAGAATCTTCATTTGATGGTTTAGCAAATGAAGCTTATTTCCCGATCTCCTCGCTAAAGATTAGAGATTAGAAATGTCAGATTACTTTATTACCGGGACGGACACAGGCGTGGGCAAGACCTGGGTGACATTGGCATTGATGAAGGCGTTGCAGGATAAGGGCAAGGTTGTTGTTGGCATGAAGCCTGTAGCAAGTGGTTGCACGAAAATCGACGAAGACCTGCACAATGATGATGCAGTAAAAATTCTTCAACAGTCTAGTAAGAGGCCCTCGCAAACGCTAGATTATAAAACTGTTAATCCTTATGCGTTTGAACAGGCAGTAGCCCCGCACATTGCCGCAGGGCTGGCTGGTGTAAAGATTGATATTGAAAAAATAGCCGATGACTTTTACTTGCTGAAAGAGGGTGCCGACTGCGTGCTTGTAGAGGGGATTGGGGGTTGGTGTGTACCCCTGGGGAGCGAGGACATGCTGGCAGACCTGGTTAAACGCCTTGATTTGCAGGTGATACTCATTATTGGTCTGCGTCTGGGCTGTATAAATCATGCCCTGTCTACGGTTAGAGCTATTCAGGCGGACGAAGTTAATTTATGTGGTTGGATGACCAGCCAGCTTGATCCGGATTATGCATTTCTTGAGGAAACCATGATGACGTTTCAGGCACGAATCAGCGCGCCACTTTTAGGTAACCTGCCCCACATGGAAAAGTTTGACCTGGAAATCCTGGCCAGTCATACCATGATGACGGAATGCCCGGGGTAATAATCGCTTGATTGACCTGCAGCCGCTTCAATTATTATTGATCATTGATGATATTGACTGTTTATCATGGGCTCTAGTAAACCAAGCAGGATCAATTAAATTGGTTATGAACAGGAGATGGATTTAATAGATGTTTCATTAATAATTATATTTTTTTACCTATATTCAAAGACATAGCAATTTTTGTTGATATTGCCTCCTCAATCTTCGTTTAATTTACCTATAAGGTCACGAATAACAGCCTATACTTTTTACGTAAGTAAGCGGGATTTACATTTTGTAATTCCCCCGCTGGCACTATGGAGATGCGACATGAATAGACGACTTTATTTTGTTTTGCCTGATGTGGACACATCTTTACTAGTGGAAAGGGATCTTTTGCTGGCGAAAGTTAATGATAGTCTTATGCACTTCATGGGCAAACGTGGTACTGATCT
>SMWN01000138.1 GCA_004356415.1 Gammaproteobacteria bacterium | reverse complement strand
GGACGCCCTTAATAGAAATTGTTTCTGAACCAGATATGCGTTCAGCCAAAGAGGCAATTGCCTACCTGAAAAAGATTCATTCTATTGTTCGCTATTTGAAGATCTGTGACGGCAATATGCAGGAAGGATCTTTCCGATGTGACGCCAATGTGTCTGTGCGACCCAAAGGTCAAGATGAGCTGGGTACACGAACTGAACTGAAAAATTTGAACTCCTTTAAATTTATCGAACAGGCAATTGAATATGAGATCGAACGTCAGATTGATGTCATCGAGTCCGGTGGTAAAGTCGTTCAGGAAACGCGTTTGTATGATCCGAATAAAAATGAAACAAGGACCATGCGTAGTAAGGAAGAAGCCAATGACTATCGCTATTTTCCAGATCCTGATCTACTACCCGTTTGTATTGATCAGAATACCATTGAGGCTATTAGAAAAGAATTACCAGAATTACCGGAGGCCAAACGTAAAAGATTTATCGACGAATATAATCTATCGGAATATGACAGTGATTTGTTGACCGTCAGCCGTGATCAGGCTGATTATTTTGAGACAGTCGTCAAGGCTGCCGATGGCGAAGCAAAACTGAGTGCCAACTGGGTCATGGGTGAATTAGCTGCTAACTTGAACAAGTGTAATATTGAAATTAACCAGAGTCCTGTGAGTGCTGAAATGTTGGGAGGTATGATCAAACGTATCAAAGACAACACCATCTCAGGCAATATAGCCAAAAAAATCTTCGAGGCAATGTGTAATGGCGAAGGCAGTGCCGATGAAATCATTGAAAATCAAGGTCTTAAGCAACTCACCGACACTAGTGCCATCGAGAAACTGGTCGATGATGTGATCGATGCCAACCCTGATCAGGTCAAACAATATCAGCAAGCGCCTACAGAAAAACAGGGTAAACTGATCGGCTTCTTCGTCGGCCAAGTCATGAAAAAATCCCAAGGCAAAGCCAATCCACAACAAGTTAATCAAATGCTGCAAGAAAAATTGAAATGAATAAAATAATAGAGGCTTTCACCATGTCACATTTAATCGTCTATATAGCATTACTAGACAAACTGTCCCTTAAAATATAGTTAGGCGAATAAAAAGAGAGAAGTAGACATGTGGGAATCATTACTTACTAAATTAGGCATTGACACATTAAAGGCAGGTATAAAAGCCGCTGGAAAGAAAATATCAAAAGATGAATATTCAACACTTATTTCTGAAGCAATCCGCGAATTATTAAAATTACATCCGAACATATCTATAGCAGAAGCCGGAATTCTTGCAGCAGATACTCTAGGGCTACCTAGTTCATCTGAAATGCTTACAGCGAAACGGATGCTTTCCTCAGTAAAACGCAAATCTACAAAGACAAAGAAAACGGGAGCAGGAACCCGCAGAGTTACAAGGGGCGGTGCGAGAAAAAAGGGAAAAAAGAAAGCAGCCTCAAAAGCAGTTAAGAAAAAAAGTAAAAAAGCATCAAGAAAGGTATCACGTAAACGATCAGCTAGGAGACGATGATATGTTTCGCCTAACCAATTACTCCAGTGCGACGCGCCAAAGCCGCGCCGCTGAGTTCAATCGTTCTTTTAATCCCCTTATATCGTACCGAATAGTTGAGTGATTTTAAGGGCATTTAAACAGGACGTTCAAATGAGCGGAA
Source organism: Gammaproteobacteria bacterium (assembly GCA_004356415.1). Taxonomy (GTDB): domain Bacteria; phylum Pseudomonadota; class Gammaproteobacteria; order Eutrophobiales; family Eutrophobiaceae; genus SMWN01. The sequence goes on along the minus strand of SMWN01000138.1, from coordinate 6,059 downwards.
CCAAGACAGGAGTCTTGTTTGCGCGACCTTAAAAAATCATGAACCTGTGAGGGTATCCCCAAGTATTTTTATGGGAATACGATATTGGGGTGCCCTTTTTCTTCGTAACTTCTTTTTGGGCATGCAAAAAGAAGGTACTCGCCGCTCAAAGGCGAAACCTTATTGATTATACAACCACTTCAAAATCTCATCCTGCACCTGTGTCCCAACCCCATTCTGGATACCAGGATAGTTTTGTAACGATACAACAACGTAATGTTTGTCACTTTGGCTACGAACATAACCAGCCATCGCCCTTACATCATTGAGTAATCCTGTTTTAATCCTTATTTCACCCGCAGGAACAGCCCCATTTAAACGCTTACGCACAGTACCATCGATACCTAGCATTGGCAGTGATGCCATGAATTCCGGCTGATATGGGCTATGGTATGCGTGCTCTAATAGAGCCCCCATTGTTGCAGCTGAAACACTTGATTTACGTGATAAACCCGAGCCATTATCCAATACCAATTCTGGCGCAGGTATTCCAATAGACACCAACCATTCTTTAATGGCTTGCCTTCCCAATGTTTTGCTTCCCTTATCTTTCCCGTTGGACTCTTGCATTTCTTTGCCTATCGTCAGCAGCAATTGTCTCGCCATCACATTATTACTGTATTTATTGATGTAGGTAATGATTTCAGTCAATGGCCTGGATGTCGCCACATAGAAAGGTTTTTCTCCATTGATTCTGGTTTTCCCGACCGTTCCCGTAATTGTCCCCCCCATGTTTTCCCATAATGATTTAAACACCCCAAAAACGTACTGATCATTTGGCATAATAGTACGTAATAAATTCTGATGACCACAGGAACGTGGGTAATCTCCAGTAAATGTAATCAATGTTTGATGTCCATGTGTTACTACATCATGCTTGATATGGCGATGCTTCCCTCGGCATCTGCCTTTGGTTAATTTAACCTTGTTGTTTATCTTCATTGTTGCTGCCGGTGGATCGGCATAGATATGCAAACTGTCTTTTTGCGGAACAAAATTAAATTGATGTACACGAAAATTGACCAAAGCAGCGTCAGGAAACACATTGTATGCACGGTATGGTTTATTATCAAAGTCCGCAGGGGAACCAGTTTCATCTTCAAACTCACCATCATCGATTAATAAATCTCCATTGATGTGCTTTAAACCTTTTGCCTGTAAGGTAAACAAAATATGCCAAAAGGCTTCACTGACCAGAAATGGATCACCTCCGCCCTGCATTACCAGGTTTCCATCAAGCGTATAGTCAGCAAGTGTTCCATCGAGATAAAATTTTGTTTGCCAAGAATATGTTGGACCAAGAAGTTCAAGACCGGCAAATGTAGTGATTATTTTAATGGTGGATGCTGGATTGCGAGGAATATCAGCATTTAATGTCATCAACGGCTGTCGTTGATCAATTTCCTTAATGAATAAACTCAGCGATTGTTCCGGAATTTTGTAGTTCTTTAATAATTTCTGAACTGTACTCGGTAATTTATTCAAATTGGCAATTTCTGTGCTGCTTGCAAAATGACTTGTTGTCATCAATGTTATGATAAACACACCGGATAATATTAAATGGGTAAGCTTCATATTATTTGATTGTTACATATGACTGGTAATAAAGCTCATTACTCAAGAATTATTTCGGAACAGATTATACTTGAACGACACTCTTGCACACACGCCTTAGTTCGACCTTTATTCCCCCTTATGTCATGCCGAGACAGAAGGCTGTTTCAGGTCAAATGATCAGGACGGTGATTTGAGTTGATCCGCAACAGGAGGTTGCGTATCAACGACCGTCAGAAACTGTTTTCTGTCGAGGGAAGTCACAGGCCATGTCATCGGGGTGTCTTTTCTTTTAGTTCGTTTTCTTTGGACAAGCAAAGAAAATTTTGTACAGGAATGTATTTATGCTGCGATCGCATGGAAGCGAAAGAGCAGCGAACCCGCCTGCAGGCGCGGGAGCCTGCTAATTATCTATTGCTTATATATCGTCGCTCCTGTGCATCCATGCACCCGCGACATACAACCGCCACGGATGGCGGAAATGTCGGAATTGCAGGAGCCTTTTCCGACCGTACATCCTGTACATCCTGTACATAAAAAACCGGGCAATGCCCGGTTTATACAAATTGCTAGTATAGCTATTCTTATTTATGACCCTTTAGAAGTAGTATTCTCAGCATCAACATCACTTGCAGGTCTATCCATCAGCTCTACAATTGCCATGGGAGCTTTGTCCCCTGTTCTATAACCACACTTCAAGATTCGCAAATAACCACCTGAACGTTCTCTATATCTCGGGCCCAACTCGTTAAACAGTTTGCTGACTATGTCCCTATCACGAAGGCGCGAGAAAGCCAGACGACGTTTTGCCACTGAGTCAGTCTTTGCCATTGTGATGAGAGGCTCCGCGACTCTGCGCAATTCCTTAGCCTTGGGTAATGTCGTCTTAATCATTTCGTGTTGCATCAATGACACCGCCATATTTCTAAACATGGCCTTACGGTGCGAACTATTGCGATTTAGCTGTCTTCCACTTTTACGATGTCGCATTGTAAATTCTCTCTAATTCTCCAACAGGAGCCATTTCCTTTGTATCGGTCAAACCTTGTGGTGGCCAATTTTCCAGGCGCATTCCTAATGAAAGACCTCGGGATGCCAGAACATCCTTAATTTCGGTGAGTGATTTCTTACCCAAATTGGGTGTTTTTAACAATTCAACTTCTGTCCGCTGTATTAAATCACCAATATAATAAACGCTTTCTGCTTTCAAACAGTTTGCAGAACGCACGGTCAATTCCAAATCATCTACCGGACGCAGCAATATTGGATCGATTTCCGGTTCTTTGACAGCACTGGCCTCAATTGCCTCTTCTGCTTCCAGATCAACAAATACAGCCAGTTGACTACGAAGGATCCCTGCCGCCTCACGTACCGCATCTTCAGGATCCATGGTGCCATTTGTATCAATCTCCAGTATCAGCTTATCCAGATTGGTACGTTGCTCTACACGTGCACTCTGCACATCATAGGAAACACGACGAATTGGGCTAAATGAAGCATCCAGCTTCAACCGACCAACGGCCTGATCATCGTCATCTCCTCCGATAACGACTGGTTTGTAACCTCGCCCTCTGACAACCTTGATTCTCATGCTTAACTCGCCTGCCTTGGTCAGGTTTGCGATAACATGATCAGGGTTTGCTATTTCAACATCATGATCCAATGTAATATCGCTGGCTTTGACAACACCTGCTCCACTTTTTTTCAGTGTTAGCGTCGCTTCATCCTTGGCATGCATGGTAATTGCCAAACCTTTAAGGTTTAGAAGAATATCAGTCACATCTTCCTGTACACCTTCAATTGTGGTGTATTCATGCAGGACGTTATCAATTTCAACTTCGGTTACAGCGCAACCAGGCATTGAAGATAACAATACACGACGAAGCGCATTACCTAATGTATGGCCAAAGCCTTTATCAAGCGGTTCGATTGTTATCTTCGCGCTGAATTCATTGACGGGCTCAACATCAACCCGACGTGGTTTCAAAATTTCACTAAATGCTGCCGACATAATATGTTCCTATCCTTCCATTCAACTACTTGGAATAAAGCTCAACTACAAGCTGTTCATTTATATCCGGTGGTAATTCACTTCGCTCCGGTACCGATTTGAAAGTTCCTTCCATCTTTTTGGTGTCCACATCCAACCACTCAGGGAAACCTATTTGTTCCGCAATCGTCAGAGAATCCTGAATTCGAACCTGCTTCTTACTCTTTCCACGAATGGATATAACATCTAAAGATTCCACCTGATATGAAGGGATATTAACGCTATTGCCATTTACCAATATTGATTTGTGGCTAACCAACTGACGTGATTCATTTCGAGTCACGCCAAAACCCATCCTGTAAACAACGTTATCAAGACGACATTCCAAAATACTCAACAGATTTTCACCCGTGGAACCTCTGCGTCTTGCTGCTTCTTTATAATAAGAACGGAATTGTTTTTCCAGAATGCCATAGATACGACGAAGTTTTTGTTTTTCTCTCAACTGCACTGCGTAATCTGATAGTCGTCTCTGACGTGTTCCAGTATCTCCTGGAATTTTGTCTATCTTACATTTAGAATCAATTGGCCTGGCTCTGCTTTTCAAGAACAGATCAGTCCCCTCACGTCTGCTTAATTTACACTTCGGACCTAGATAACGTGCCATACTTTTACTCCATCCGCCTTATACACGACGTTTCTTTGGTGGACGACATCCATTATGTGGAACCGGCGTCACATCAGTTATATTTGTAATCTTGAAACCGACAGTATTCAATGCTCGCACTGCAGATTCTCTGCCAGGCCCCGGCCCCTTAATAAATACTTCGATATTTTTCATGCCAAATTCCAGTGCCATTTCCCCTGCTTTTTGTGATGCAATCTGCGCCGCAAAGGGTGTGCTTTTACGTGAACCACGGAAGCCACTACCGCCAGAGGTTGCCCATGTGAGTGTGTTACCCTGACGATCAGTAATCGTGATGATTGTATTGTTAAACGATGCGTGAATGTGGGCTACACCATCTACCACGGTCCTTTTAACTTTCTTTCGGCTCCTAGAGCTTGGATTTGCCATATATTTTTAACCTGTAACTAACTATTTTTTAATAAGTTTACGTGGACCTTTACGTGTCCTTGCGTTCGTTTTCGTTCTTTGGCCCCTGAGAGGGAGACCACGACGATGACGAATCCCACGATAACAACCAAGATCCAATAATCGTTTAATATTCATTGAGACATCGCGTCTCAGATCACCTTCCAGTTCATACTTGGTTATTTCTGAACGGATCTTGTCAAGCTCGGCTTCAGTCAGCTCTCTGACTTTGGTCTCTGCCTTAATCCCCGTTGCATCACAGATATCGTGGGAACGTGTACGACCAATTCCATAGACATAGGTCAATGCAATGTTCAAATGCTTGTTATCGGGTATATTTATACCAGCTATACGCGCCATTTATTTATTTCTCCTGTTACTCTCTTAACCCTGGCGCTGCTTATGCCTAGGATCAGTACATATGACCCTGACGACGCCTCTTCGGCGTATAATTTTACAATTGCGACAGATTTTTTTAACGGATGCCCTTACTTTCATCTTTGTTCTCCAATCGAACTATTCAGGTTATCTCTTACCGTGTCTCTTCAAATTCGCTTTCTTTAACAAGGAATCATATTGATGAGACATCAAATGAGCCTGTATCTGTGACATAAAGTCCATAACTACAACGACGATAATCAGCAGTGATGTCCCCCCGAAATAGAAAGGAACATTATATTTCACAATCAAAAACTCGGGTAACAAACAAACCGAAGTGATATAAACAGCACCTGCTAAGGTTAATTTAGTTAACACGTTATCCAGATAAGCTGCTGTCTGTTCTCCTGGTCTCATCCCCGGTATAAAAGCACCGGATTTCTTCAAATTGTCGGCCGTTTCTTTTGGATCGAATACAATCGCTGTATAAAAGAAACAGAAAAATATAATGCCGGCCGCATACATCAAAACATAAATTGGCTGGCCTGGTGACATCACGGTCGACAGATCTTGTAGCCACCTCAACCCTTCACTCTGACCAAACCAACCTGCGATGGTAGACGGAAAAAGGATCATACTGGAGGCAAATATCGGTGGAATCACACCAGCCATATTCAGTTTCAACGGCAAATGACTTGATTGACCAGCATATTGCTTGCGTCCAACCTGTTTCGTTGCATAGTTAATGGTGATTCTTCGTTGGCCTCTCTCAACAAAAACAACAAAACCCGTGACAACGATTGCTAACGCAAACAGAGAAAAAACAGTCAATAGATGCAATTCGCCCGTTCTAGCCAATTCCATGGTACCAGCAACCGCTGAGGGTAATCCTGCGACAATGCCTGCAAAGATGATCATGGAAATACCATTACCAACTCCACGCTCAGTGATTTGTTCGCCCAGCCACATCAGAAACAAGGTTCCTGTGACGAGTGTAGCAATCGT
>SMWN01000137.1 GCA_004356415.1 Gammaproteobacteria bacterium | reverse complement strand
GTTGTTGTGTTTATGGATCATGGATATGGATATACTCGATAAAATACAAATACGTTCCTATTGGTGACTCTATACAAGCCCTTTTTATTTTCTTCTAGATTATAAGTTTTCCCATTTCGGAGATGTTTTAATTTTTTCTTTGAGCTATCCTTTCTTTACCATCTAAAATAAAAGGGGAGAACAATGGCGAAACTAACTATGGCATTAATAGGCCTCTCGGCAATAGCTTTCTTGTTGGCGGTGATCAGTGTATTAGTTACCGGACCAATGATGGGAATATCAGCAGAGGGCTTTTCAAGGGCATGCACAAATCTCGTTCTGATGGGAATTGCATTGTCCGTGTGCTGCCCGAAACAACATCAAGCACCTGATTAAGTAACGCATAAAAGGGGATCGGGGTGATTTAAATTTAATCACTCCGGCTCCTGCCCCATTGGCTTACAACTACTTTAATGTAACAAGATTGTTGCTATTTGATAAAGCTATTGTGATGGTGTGGTAGGAATTCCAATATCTATTACGAAAACATCAATGGGAGGCTTGAAAGTTTGAAGGAATCACCCCGAGTCAGACCCTAATTTATATAAAGGTTTTAAGCTGATACTTTTGCTGGCAGGGGAAAGGACCCTCTATAAACCAATGTTTGCAATTCTCACGGGATAGGGCAGAAATCTGGCTGCCTCTAGTTTCGAATTCATCATGCCAACATATATTACCTTGATGGTCCCGAAGAATAGATTTTGCGGTTTCCAGGGTAAATTTATTTTCATTTAGCTGACATAGTTGCCTGACTCGTCCTTCCCTGGAGTTAGGGGAAAGAGGGTCTTCATTCGTTCCAATTGAAAAGTGCTGAGCAAAATCGAAATCTGATCTGTTTGATAAGTGTCCTTCTTCTATCATTACGCGATTTAATTCTGCATGGCGTAAATCTCCTTTTCCATTGATGCTGAGGTTATTCGATATCGATCGAGTTCCGCTAGTAATTCTTTCAGCAACCCAATAGTTACCAGCGGTTTCCAAAACCCACGCTTCATTTTTATCCGCCATCAAGAATGAGTTATGATAGTTAAAGACAAAATATTCAGCACAATTCCCGCCTTGGCCATGATTTTCTAATAGTTTTACAATCACTTCTAAAGCCTCGGCAGCCGTTGCCCCTCGCTCGAGCCCTAGCCTCACCAGATCCATCCCGAGTAATCCTGTATCGCTATATGGCTGAGTTGTCCACACTGCTTCATTGCCAATCACGACGCCCTGTTCGTTTGATCCCATTTCAGCACCCCACATCCATCGGGGTTTGGAAAGAACGACCGCAAAGGTATGTTTGGCTTGAGGAATTTGAAGGTAAGTACACTGCACTACTGCGCTTGAGGAGTAGGTTTGAGCCGGGAATGCCACAATATCCTGAATCTCACCCTTAGGGCGATCACTATTTTTACCAAATATTACTTCCCTGCCAAGGGTAGTATCGGATAAAGCTACAAACGTATCACACATGGTTTGAACCCGTTGAATTATAATTATACGAACCCGGCATTCTGTATATCATATAAATAATCAGTGAGGCGATAACTCTATTTACAATAATATTATAGTAGTAATTCTTGGTAGTCGCTTAAAGTCCGCAATAATCGAGGGGCCAAGTCAGTTCTATCGCTTTCGTACAGGTCTTTACCCTGATCATGTTGGGGGCATATACGCCACAATGTTCGGGTGATCTCGTCGGGTCTGTACTATGATTGTTATTAACATTGACGACTCAAATATGAAACACCAATGACTGATCTGAAAGATAGAAAATGTGAAGCGTGTTGTGTGGGTGCACCCCTTGTGACCCAGGAGGAAATGGACGAATTGATGCTGCAGATCCCAGATTGGCACATTATTGAGGAAGAAGGCACACAACGTTTATTTCGTACCTTTAAATTTCCGAATTTTAGGGAAGCTTTGTCCTTTACCACAAGAGTGGGAGAACAGGCTGAAGCAGAAGGTCATCATCCGACCATTGTGACAGAATGGGGGGAAGTAATGGTGACTTGGTGGAGCCGCAAGATAAAGGGGCTGCATGTAAGTGACTTCATCATGGCAGCCAAGACCGACAGTATTGTGTAAACAATCGGAATTCACATGTAGTCGCCACATAAGAACATTCATGTTTAAAACTCATAACTTTAAGTTACACAGGCTCGACATGCTAGTGAGATAAAAGTGGAAAGTAAGATGTCTCTTTCTTTAACTCTTGTCCATGTCCCGGCAGTATTTTTTACCCGTATGATCTATATTCCGAATAATTTATATCAGTGAAAAAGGGGGGGTCGGAGTCATTTAAATTTAATCACTCCGACCCCTTTTTATTATATGAAACCAGAGACAAATTGATTACAGGAATGAACTAATATAATTTAATCTAGCCATATTGGAATAATTACATCATTACTTATGAACAAATATAGACAACTGGGTAATACAAACATTGAAGTCTATGCCATTGGTTTAGGCGCTATGCCTTTATCTCTGGATGGGCGACCGGATGAAGTACAAGCTTTAGGTGTTATCGAAGCCTTTGTTGATGGTGGGGGTAATTTTATTGATTCTGCCAATGTCTATTGTGTTGATGATTCTGATGTAGGACACAATGAGAAATTGATCGCAAAGGCTTTATCAAAACTAGAGGAGTCAAATAATATAATTGTTGCCACTAAAGGCGGTCTGAGACGTCCTAAGGGTGATTGGACGGCTGATGCCAGTCCTGCGTGGTTAAGACAGTCATGTGAAAAAAGTTTGAGGGATCTTAATACTAATTCAATATTTTTGTATCAACTCCACGCACTCGACCCGGATGTACCACTCACCGATTCAGTTGGCGAACTTGCACGACTGAAGGGTGAGGGAAAGATACAACACATTGGTTTATCTAACGTCACTGTTGAACATATCCAGTTAGCACTTTCCATAACAGACATCATATCTGTGCAAAACCGATGTAATCTATTTGAGCGAACCTCATTTAAAAATGGTGTAGTTAAGTTTTGTGAGGAAAATAAAATTACCTTTATTGCACATAGTCCTGTCGGTGGACATTCCCAACATGCACAGCGTGCTGACAATATATTATTAAAAAAGCTAGCTGAAAAATATGATGCATCCACATATCAAATAATGATTGCGTGGTTACTAAATAAGAGCTCGTCAATATTGACCATACCAGGTGCAAGCAAGATGAGTAGTATTGCGGATAGCCTGCAAGCAATAAATGTGGAAATCAGTAAAGAAGACATGCAACTGCTTGAAGCAAATATCAAGTAAGCCCTATTTTTAAAGAATATCTTGGTAAATGGTGATATGAAAAAGGCTGGACGTTCTGCAAGAGAAAAAACTGGACCCCGCAAGGAATCACAGAATAAGTCTTTACCTGGGCAGGTGAGTAAGCAACTTAGGAAGCATTATGTGAATAAATACGGTGTGGTAAGAAAGAGTAGATAAAGAACAAAATCAACGGTAACCAGGGGGATTAGAGTCCTTGAAAATTTATAGGATTTTCATTCCCCTTTTAATTTTAATCCGTTTTATTAAAGAGTGACCATTAGAATACCAGCACGCTTATTTTTGATAAATCAAGTCAGAAAAACGATAAATTAGGAACAGCAAGATATAGATAAATTAAGAACAATCGTATTTTATTCCTCCGGACATCTGGGTAGCGCTACCGTTCTGAATAAAATGCTCACCATGCCGGAATTCGAAATTATCGGTATCATAAAGAGCAAACCTTTACCACTCACCAGAAAAACTGCGAAGGATCTTAAAAAGCACCTTAAAAATATTGGCTGGCGTTTTGGCTGGTTGCTCTTTTGGCAGCAGACCATTCAATTCCTGGGCTATGTGATTAATATATTGTTGCCTGGGGATGGTGATCGTATCTTACCTGTCTGGAAGATAAGTCGTGAATACGGCATACCTGTGAAACACGTACATGACATTAATCACCCCACTGTGATTAATTTAATACAGGATTTAAAACCGGATATTATTGTTTCTGCCTACTTCAATCAGATCATTAAGGAACCTGTCATAGATTTGCCTAAGTTCGGCATACTCAATATACATCCCGGTTGGCTACCGGCTTATCGAGGGGCCATGGCCTATTTCTGGGTATTGAAAAATGGCAGTGAAAAAGCAGGCGTTAGTATACACTGGATAGACAAAGGTATTGATACCGGTGAATTAGTTTCTCGATGAGAGTTCAAAATAAAAAATGGAATGACTCAACAAAAGATGCTGATCTTCACTGCTGTAATAGGCTCGATATTATTACAACGTATTGCTAAATTGTTGTTAACAGGACAAAAGCTCCATGCGATATCTGTTAAGGGTGAACCGGAACAATATTATTCTTTGCCGGGAGAAAAGGAATTCGACGATTACTTTAAACACAGGCGCTTTTTTCGCATTCGTGACTTAATAAGCTTCTTGTTACGCAGAAAAAATGAAACATGACGGATATCAATAATTCAATCGATGCCTTATTTAAACCAGGAATATCTGACCGATATTTTGAATTTGCTAATCCTTCTCCCATTTATATCGGTGAAACAAACTTTAATCTATGGAATGCCTGGTGGTTGGCTGAGATTTCGAGGTTAGTCTATCGAGAAGATAAACATAATGTCTTCGAAGAAAATAATAATATCAGTACTGAAGAAATACTGAAGAAAGTCGGAATGGAAAAAATCGGCGAGATCAGTAACGATGAGTCATCCACATATGGACTATTAATAAAAGCAGAGGCTTTTAATAAAGCATTGCAAATAAAAACGACTAGTTTGGTGCTCGCTTTTCGTGGGACCAATGGATTAGATGACTGGAAGATTAATTTTCGTGCCTATCAGCGACGGTTTAATAACTTGGGAAATGTACACAGTGGATTTCAACAGGCCTTCCTCAGTATTAAAGATGAATTAATAAATTTACAAGTAATCCATGAATATCCTCTTTTTATCACTGGTCATAGTCTGGGGGCAGCGTTGGCAACTTTATGCACAGCCTATTTATCAAATATCGGTATAAATCTGGACGCCTGTTATACCTATGGTTCACCACGTGTTGGTAATAATGAATTTTCAGAAAGTCTGTCAGACAACAATATTTACCGGGTCATAAATCATTGTGACATAGTTACAACAGTGCCTTTTGATTTCGCAGCAATTCAATATAGACACACTGGAAAATCCTGTTTTATCGATGCAGACATGAAGATGAGACTAAACATGAGTATTGAAGATATCGAGCAATATCAAAAGGCACAGCTAACAAATATAGACAAAGCCTTCAGCACGGGATTATTACTGGAAAAAATTAAAACCGGTGAGGTAGAGCTCTACTCATTCTTAACGGAACATGCCCCGATTAATTATGTGGCAAAGATAGAACAGAATTTAAAAACTCTGACTTAAAAAAGCCTGACCCCTTTTAAAACCACTATTTAACAGGGTTTCAAATAAATAAGTATTACGCTTGATCTTCCCCCGGATTGCCAGTAATCTCTAATGAGAACATTTAGAGAACTTATATGCTTACCCCTAAAGAAGAAAAAGTCCTGCAATGCATTACCCGCTATATCGCGATTCAAGGTCATGGGCCTACATTGGATGAGATCGGCTCTGAAGTTGGGATTAATTCCAGAGGCACGATTCATCGCTATGTCAAAGCACTGGAAGATAAAGGGCATTTACATAGGACCCCTCAATGGCGTGGGATGCGTTTAACGGGAGAAGCCGAAAGACGGTCCAATATGTTGCCTTTTGTTGGTCGTATCTCCGCGGGGAAACCTATCGAAGCCATCACTGATCAGGAAGAGATCAATTTTTCAGAGTTGCTGTTAGGCACTGATCGTTATGTCCTCAAGATTGTTGGAGATTCTATGATCGATGCCGGGATTCATGATGGGGACTACGTTATTATTAAACATGCGGATTCTGCCAGGACGGGAGATATTGTTGTCGCATTGATTGATCAGAATGATGCCACGCTAAAACGTCTTAAGAAACGTAGAAATGGTGTAGAACTGATCCCTGAAAATACTTCAATGGAGCCGATGTTTTATGAGAATGATCGGGTACAGATACAAGGAGTCTTGATTGGTCAAGTCAGGCTTTATTAATGGCGCAATCGCAACACTGGTCCAGCATGATCGCATTGGTGGACATGAATGCGTTCTTTGCCTCTGTAGAACAAGCAAATAATCCTCTACTCTCCGGCAAACCCGTTGCTATCACCAATGGATTGGTAGGTACATGTATCATTACTTCATCTTACGAAGCCCGCGCCTTTGGTATTCATACTGGAATGCGATTAAGGGAAGCCAAACAACTTTGTCCTCAGCTGATCCAGCGTCCTGCAAACCCGGTACTTTACGCAAAGGTTTCTACCCGCATCATGGAGCGTCTTCATGAGTTCACGCCTGATTTTGAAATCTTCTCGGTAGATGAAGCTTTTCTCGATCTTACCCATTGCCAGAATTTATGGGGTGGTCCTGAAACGGTCGGACGTTTAATGAAGCAAAAGGTTTTTGATTGTTCCGGTGTGCGTTGTTCTGTTGGTATTAGTGGCGACAAGACCACGGCCAAATACGCAGCTAAACTACATAAACCGGATGGACTTACACTCATTCCTCCCTGGGAAGCCAGAGAACGACTTGCATCTGTTGCCGTGACTGAACTTTGTGGTGTCAATAAAGGGATTGGTGCCTTCCTTGCAAAACGTGGCGCATTTACCTGTGGCGATGTGACACGGTTGCCGATCAGTGTTTTAGCTCAACGCTTCGGTAATCCGGGGCGGCGTATTTGGTATATGTGTCAGGGGGCAGATCCGGATAGGGTAGAGACAAATATTAAAGCACCCAAGTCAATTGGTCACGGTAAAGTTGTCCCGCCTAATACACGAGATAAGAACACAGTCTATATGTACCTCATACACATGGCGGAGAAAGTCGCTGGTCGACTACGCAGCAACGCTATGCAAGCCCAAAAATATTTCATTGGACTTAAGTGTCAGGATGGTTGGCTTGGAGACAAACTGAAAACAACCTTCCCAACCAATGACAGCAAGCCCATTATCAAACTTTGCAAACGGATCTTATATCATTATTGGCAGGGACAAGGCATATTTCAGGTTCAGGTGACTGCACTAGATCCTCACTCATACAAGGGACAAATTGATCTCTTTGGTGAAGACACATCCAGACGTTATCAATTAAACAGGGCAATGGATTTAATTAATGAACGTTATGGTGAGTTTACCGTTGCGCCTATGCCATTACTGGATCGATCTACCATGCCTAATGTGATTACACCTGCCTGGAAACCTTATGGTCATCGACAAACCATTCCAGATACTAAACCTAAGCAAGGGTCACAGACGGCTAAGAAGGTATACCGGCTTAATTCTGATTAGGTTACGACAGGATTCATTAATTCCGCACTGTTACTGGAAGGCTTATTAACTTTTGTGCTGACAGGATAAATATCTATCTCTCCTGAATAAGGTGCTAACAATTCTGTTGCGCCTTCATTTAACCATTGATCATAATTATCACGATCAAGAATGACAGGCATTCGTTCATGTATGGGTGCCATCGCCTCATTGGCTGCTGTTGTAATGATTGTACAACTCTCTATCGTCTTATCATCGCCTTTCCATGCATCCCAAAGCCCAGCAAAGGCGAAGAGTTCATTATCTTTTAACTTAATATAATACGGTTGTTTATTGCTTTTTGTCCCTTGCCATTCGTAGAAACCATTGGCGGGGATTAAACAACGCCGGTTTTTGAAGCTATCTCGAAAGAATGGTTTCTCTGATAAAGTTTCTGACCGCGCATTGATTTGCTTGTATTTTTTATCCTTTGCCCAATGAGGAATTAAGCCCCAATGACGTAGCGCTATCACTCGATTTCCCTCATAGCTGTATATAACAGGGATCGAGCTTGATGGAATAACGTTGTAATTGCTTTGTAGCTCAGGCGCACTGCTCAAGTTGAATTGATCAATTATTTTGTTCTTGTCAGACCAGAGTGAGAATCGACCACACATAGCAATAGTATAATACAGATATAGTTTGTCGAATGATTGCTGTCGCTTCTTAGTGACTGATTTTAATTTGATGAAGAGTAAACTAAGCCCAAAGGACTAATATAATGAATCAATCTACGGCCATTGCTTTACTCCTGATTGGGCTGCTCCTGTTCCTGGGAAGTTTTGCACCGATTGGATATGTTATTTATCACGAGGCGATGATTGATCCCTCCGAAAATGTTTCTCTTTCTGGGTCTTCTGACGACTTCTCGTTTCAAGCGAGCCCTGGGACATTAGTACGATTTAAAGTCAAAGCGGAGATTACGACATCATCTGTACAAGAAGATCAGGATAGCTTTGATGATGAATATCTTGCTCGTTTTAAATTCCCTATCAGCTATACCATCAGTGATGCCAGTGGCAGTGTTTTGATCAGTGAAGATATTGTGATGGCCTGGAAAGGTGGCGGTTCTATTTCTAAAAGCAATGAGAATACTACCAGTACCGGTGGCACCCTGACGGCCTCGACCAGTCTGGATAAATTTACTGTGCCTGCTGATGGCAGTATTAATATTGCCATTGAGATCAGTCCGGATACGACCTATGAAGCCAGTATGGCTTCACCACAACTGCATTTGTATGAAGGGGCGATCGATGACACTTGGTATATCGTCAGTGGTGTGGTGATGTTTTTTTGCGGGTTTCATTCTGGCGATGGTTGGTTTTATCTTTTCTGTAACGAATTCAGCACAAGCGAGTATTCAACCACAGCTTCCCGGGCAGGAGATGGTCGGAGACGCGGGTTCGCGTGACAAAAATATTAATCAACAAGCTATGTTCATTCAGCTATCGGCCTTCGCAGGCTATTTCATTCCACTCGGGAGTATTATTGTCCCCTTAATTCTATGGCAGGTCTGGCGAGAGAAAGATCCTTATCTTGATAAGATGGGACGTGAGGCGGTCAACTTCCAGTTGAGTATGTTGCTCTATTACCTCGTCAGTCTGGTATTGTGTGTTGTACTCATTGGCTTTGTCTTAATCTTCGCCACCATGATCTTTCATCTCACCTTTATTGTGATTGGCTCTGTACGAACATCCCGCGGGACCGACTACCGTTACCCGATGATTATTCGTTTTATCAAAACTCAAAAACAATAGGAAGACCACGTTTTTTCTGTCTAAAGATTTGAATTATTAAAAGGGCCAGACCCCTTTTAACACGTCAATTCTGAAACAGGCATGAATAAAGCTTTTATAAAACTGCCTTTAAAGCCGAATCCAGCGACTTAAATTGAAAACGAAATTTTTGTTCCATTAAATTTTCAGGGATCACTTTTTGACCACCTAACAAGAGTTCTGACATTTCGCCAAGCAGCAGTTTTAATACTATCGCCGGGACTGGAAATATCGCTGGGCGATTGAGATTTTTTGCCAGACACAAGCTAAATTCTGCATTGGTGACGGGCTCTGGTGCGGTAGCATTAAAATTTCCCTCTAGATCTGAGGAAGTGAGTAGCATTTCGATGATGGCAATCAGATCATCTTTGTGTATCCAGGACATCCATTGGTTACCATCACCCAAACGGCCGCCTAGTCCAAGTTTAAATGGCAGCAGCATGCGTTTTACAAAACCGCCATCCTTGCCTATCACCAGGCCGATGCGCAGAATACAGAGACGTACACCATGTGCTTTGACGGGTTGTGCGGCGGCTTCCCATTGGATACACAATTGTTGTGCAAAATCATCAGGATTATCTGTGGATTCATCGAGATTCGGCTCGTTATTGTTTCCATAATAACCAACCGCCGATCCACTGATCATGACGGACGGTTTATATTTTGCTTTGGCGACATAGGCGATGAGTTGTTCGGTGATGTTAATGCGGCTATCTAATAATTTTTGTTTTCTACTTTTTGTCCAGCGAGCATCAGCGATACCTTCACCGGACAGATTGATGATCGCGTCAATGGATTCATCTGGAGATACGTCTTCTAAATTCAATATGGCTGTGGCAGGTTCTCCACATAATTTAGAGACCTGTTCTGGCCTTCGGCTCAGTACGATTAACTCATGCTCTAGATCGAGCAATCGGTGGCACAATGTTCGACCAATAAAACCCGTGCCACCTGTGATTAATATTTTCATAAGTTATTTTTTGCTATTTCGGTCGGACTGTTCATTTGTTTTTGCTGGCGAGGTAGACTGTGTTGGCCGACTCACCACCGGTATAAGGATTCGGAAAAGTCACAAGATGGGACCCGGAAGACTGGAATACCGACTCAAGAAAACCGGTAAATTCGGCATCCGGGGGATCGTTGGACCATAGTCCGAAAACACCATCGGGGGGAGTTTGCCAGACAGATTCTGCAGCCCCTGTTCGGTATAAAAAGTACTGTTTCCTGAGTTTAGCCAATGGCTTGGTAATGAGCAATATCCAGCAACACGGCGTGTACCCGTTTGTCGGGGTCTTCGCGGTCGAAGCTGTTATGGTTTACCGCTGACTCAAAGAAATCAGCGTGCATAAGGCGACAGCGGGGATCTGAGGTTAGTTTCTCGCCAAGCAGTACCAAGGGGTCCACGACGGTGCCAGTCGATAACTGGTTCCATCACCTCAATGACCATAAGTGTCCTGACAGATGGGTCTTCCAGCGCAGCGAGTCCGAGTCTTGAAAGTTGTATCTCTGCCTCGGTAAACAGGCTGGATATCAGGAAGTCGTCGCCAAGCTTCACCTCGTAGAGAATTTTCCCTTCGAGCCTGGGTTTCGACCGGCGCCTGAGACTGATTCCACCTAGTGGGGTTTTCTGGAAGTCCAGTTCTTCAAATACTAATGCCATTTGTCTTTGAGTTTATCCTATTAAAATAGGGTAGATTGATCCTTCACCAGTTTACCGCATACTTTTAAACGGCGACAATGTCGTTAGGAAGGATTATCCAGGATGAAATTAAATCGTTTATTTATTTTATTAGTATTTTTTGCTGACGTTGTCTTCGCCGGGACTGTGACGGTAGACATCATAGAATGGCAAGTTCCCTATGAAAATTCCCGTCCGCGTGATCCTTATGTTGCTGCGGATGGAATGGTCTGGTTTTGCGGACAGAGTGATGCATATATTGGCGTGTTTGATCCTGCTTCAGGTGAGTTTAAAAAATATGACATGGAAGATAATGAACGACCGCATAATTTGATTGTTGATGATCAAGGTATCGTTTGGTATGCGGGTAATACGCTTGGCTATATTGGTCGTTTGGATCCCGCAACGGGTGAGATTAAAAAATATCAAATGCCAATTGATGATGTGCGCGACCCGCATACATTGGTTTTTGATAGTAAAGGTGATATCTGGTTTACCGCACAGCAGAGTAATTTTGTTGGAAAATTATTTGTAAATACCGGAGAAGTAAAGGTCATTGAAGTCCCGACATCACGATCACGTCCTTATGGGATATGGATAGATTCCAAAGACCGGCCATGGATTGCTTTATTTGCTACCAATAAATTAGCCACGGTAGATCCAGTGTCGTTTGCAATTAAAGAAATTGAATTGCCTCGCGAGAGAACTTTGCCAAGGCGTCTGGTCGTGACTTCTGATGATACAATTTGGTATGTCGATTATGAGAGTGGTTACCTTGGTCAATATAACCCCGGGACAACTGAAATTAAAGAATGGCTCATGCCGGGAAAGAAGCAATCACGGCCTTACGGCATGATAGTTGATGATCAAGATCGAATATGGTTTGTTGAAACAGGGTTGAAACCTAATCGATTAATCGGGTTTGACTCAAAGATAAAAGAATTTGTTAGCGAAACTGATATACCCAGTGGGGGTAAGAGTATTCGGCATATGTATTATCACCCAGATAAGCAAGCGATATGGTTTGGTACTGATAGCAATACGATAGGGCGTGCTACCCTTAAATAAGAGAATTTCAAATAAAATGGGACAAACTGATAAATCATCTGGAATTGATTGTGACACGCCAGTCACGATCATTGTAAAACGCCGGCCGAAGCTGGATCGCACAGAAGACTTTGAAAAAGTAATGTCTGGCACAACGAAAGATGCCATGACCTTTGAGGGACATCTTGGCGCAAACATTATTCGGCCGACCAAAGCAGGTGATTACTATCGCATCGTCTTTAAATTCGATTCCATGCGAAACTACCTGATCTGGGAAGGTTCAGAGATTCGCCAGCAATGGTTAGAACGCTATGCCGAAGTAACGCTGGGCGAACAGGAAGTGGAAATCCTAAGCGGTCTGGAAACCTGGTTTACTTTGTCGGGAGAAGAGTCGCTGGTCCCTCCGCCGAAATACAAAATGATGATTATTGTTTGGATGTCCATCTTTCCCTTATCCCTATTCCTTAATTATTGTCTTATTCCTTTTATAAGTGAGCAGCACATCATCGCGCAGATAGCGATCACGTCAATTACGCTGGTAGCCCTCATGACCTATATCGTTATGCCGTTAATGGCAAAATTGTTCCATCGTTGGTTACATTGTAATTAATGTTTAAATATAAAAGGGGATAGGTCGATACTGGCGTCATGCCTCTCCGAATCATATACCAGCCGTACATAGGGAGTCATAAGTAATGAGAATTGGTGTCGTCAGGGAAATAAAAGATAAAGAAAACAGGATTGCACTCACTCCCACAGGAGCCAGTCAGCTTGTTGCTGAGGGACACCAGGTATCGCTTGAGGAAGATGGCGGGATCGGTTCCGGCTTTTCTAATGACGAATATTTATCTGCTGGCGCGGAGATTGTATCAACTGCAAAAGCCTGGGATAACGAGTTGGTGGTCAAGATCAAGGAGCCACTGGAACAGGAATATCAGTTTCTGAAAGACAATCTGTTGTTCACCTATTTTCATCTGGCCGGTGTTCCTGCCACATTAACCGATGCCCTAATCAAGGCGGGGACCAGTGCGATTGCCTACGAAACTGTAGAGGATGATCAGGGACGTTTACTTTTACTCGCACCGATGAGTGCGGTAGCCGGGAATGTTGCGGCGAATGTTGGTGTTTATTACCTGGCTAAATTCAATGGTGGTAAAGGTGTGCAATTGGGTAGTGTGATGGGTGAACGGCATGGCAAGGTCATGGTCATTGGCAGTGGTATTGTTGGACAACATGCTGCGCATACTCTGGAGAGTATGGGGGCGGAGGTTTTAGTCTTTGGTCGGAAGCGATCCAGTTTTTGGGCCATGCAATATGCGAACCCGGATAGCATGGAGTTTGTTGAATCGACGCCGGAAAATATAGAAAACCATATTAAGGATACCGATCTGCTTGTTGGCGCTGTGTTACAGACTGGTGCCAGGGCACCGCATGTGGTCAGTGAAGCGATGGTCAAATCCATGCAGCCGGGCTCGGTGATTGTCGATGTGAGTATTGATCAAGGTGGTTGTATCGAGACCGCAAGGCCCACATCCCACTCCAATCCGGTTTACGTCACGCATGACATCACTCATTATTGTGTGACTAATATGCCCGGTGCCTACCCACGAACTTCAACTATTGCTTTAACCAATGTGACATTGCCGTATATTAGTAAATTGGCTGCCTCTGGCTTACTGGCTTTAAAACAAGATAGTGGTTTTGGCAAAGGACTCAACACCCATCAAGGCATGATCACTTGTCATCCTGTGGCTGCAGCTTTGGCTTACGAAGATTTGTATAAACCACTGGAAGCGATCTTATAAACGAAACATGGGAGGCAGTATAATGTGTTAAAGCACGAGGGGAGATCATGACACGCGCCTATAATTTCTGTGCTGGTCCAGCAGCAATTCCTGAGCCTGTACTTCAGAAGGCGAAACAGGAACTACTTAACTGGGGGGAGATCGGTGCCTCGATTATGGAAATGAGTCATCGCAGCGATGTCTTCCTGCAAATCGCCAGGGATGCCGAGCAGGGTCTGCGTGATCTGATGCATATTCCTGACAACTACAAGGTTCTGTTTCTGCAGGGCGGTGCGAGCACCCAGTTCGCCGTTATCCCCATGAATCTATTGCGCGGTAAGACTAGGGCAGACTACGTCCGCACCGGGATCTGGTCGCACAAGGCCGTGGATCAGGCAATGCCTTTTTGCCAGGTTAATGTGGCCGCTGATACCATGGATAAGGGTTACAATTACATCCCCGATTTTGATTCATGGGAACTTGATCCGGAGGCAGCTTATTTTCACTACACACCGAATGAAACCGTCGGTGGTGTGGAATTCAATTTCATTCCGGATACCGGCGATGTGCCTGTCGTCGCAGACATGTCTTCCAATATCCTGTCACGACCCATT
>SMWN01000136.1 GCA_004356415.1 Gammaproteobacteria bacterium | reverse complement strand
CCCGGTGGGAACCCGGCCTCTTGGAACAGCTCGCCGAGACGCAACGCCGTCAAGGGCGTCTGCTCGGCGGGCTTCAAAACGACTGTACAGCCTGTTGCGAGCGCCGGGCCCAGCTTCCATGCCGCCATCAAGATTGGGAAGTTCCAAGGAATAATCTGACCGACCACGCCGACGGGTTCCCGGAGCGTGTATGCGTGGAACTCGGCGCCAGGCATATACGGCACCGAGATTGGGATCGTTTCGCCGTGTATCTTGGTTGTCCAGCCCGCCATGTAACAGAACATGTCGACCGCGAGGGGAACGTCGGCGGCCCGGGACACGGTGATGGGTTTGCCGTTGTCCAACGTCTCGAGCTCAGCGAACTCCTCGAGGTTCTGCTCGAGAAGATCGGCGAGCTTCCAGATCAGCTTGCCCCGTTGCGACGGCGTCATATTCGGCCACGGGCCGGATTCGAAAGCCTTGCGTGCGGCTTTTACGGCGCGGTCGATATCCTCTTTCTCACCCTCGGCCACATGGGCGATGACCTCGCCGGTCGCCGGTTCGTATACCGGAAAGGTCTTTCCCGAAGCAGCATCGACCCATTCGCCGCCGATCAGAAGTTGCCGTTTCTTCGCCAAAAAAGCTGAAACGGATTCACCAACAGTGTAATCGAGAACTACAGCTGTCCCTTCCATCATCATATCCTCCTCATTACCGAAACAATAAAAATGATATAGATCCCTCTATCATTATCTTTTCTCCGTGGATAGAGTATAGACAAGATATGTGTATTATAAAATGTTCGCTTCGGGCAGCTATTTACCTTACCTGTCATTACTTCTACCTGGACGTCTGCTCTCAGTATATTCTGTTGAAAACTCGATAATTTAAAGATGCATAATTTTAGCCAAGAGCCATTCTCCTCGGAAGTGCTATCCATTTGTCATGTGTAAGCAAACCAGGGGATCCATATCGATATTTCAAGACTTCTTTATGCCCCCTCATATCTAATTAGAAATTAGATCGCTTAAACGGCCATAGATTTCTTGTCCTCTCAAAAAATGGAGTTTTTCAACAGAATAAGCATTAAGCAGACATTCATTGGGAGAAGAGATACTGACCTTTGATTTATGAGGGAGGCGATGCATGGACGACGGTCAGGATTTTTGTTCCTGACAAATACTAAGTACCTGCATCCATGCAGGCAATGCCGCGAAAGATAGGTATCGGACAGCTATTTTTATCCCTTCGAAGAAATACTGCGTTATTATTGTCTGATATGGCGCTACCATCAGCAGAATATGATTTTTTATACGACTCCCCGATAGGCAAGTTGGGGGTGTGTATTGACAGCGAAAGTATCACCAGAATTGTCTGGTTGGAGGAAAAAGCTTCTGAGTTGTTAAAAATATCTGAAGGTAATGTATCAAATGATTGCCTGAAGAAAATGGTGATTGAAGCTCTGGATAATTATTTTAATTCAGGATTATTCGAGTCTGAAATTTCCCTAAGGCCACAGGGCACCCCATTTCAGCTAAAAGTTTGGCAGGCTTTAAAAACGATTCCATTTGGGTCTGTTAGGACCTACGGTGATGTCGCAAAAGAATGTCATAGCAGTAGTCGTGCAGTGGGCCAGGCTTGTCGCAGAAATAACATCCCACTTTTTATTCCTTGTCATAGAGTCGTTGCCGCAAAAGGCCTCGGTGGTTTTATGGGCGGTTACCGGCATGTAGGACGAAAACGATGGTTGTTGCAGCATGAAGGTATCCTCTGAATCGATGAGCCCAACTTTGACGGATTCAAAGAACCATATTGATCGTTTTCTCGATACACTCTGGATGGAACGAGGCGTCAGTGATAATACCCTGGCTGCTTACCGAAGTGATCTCCAACAATACGCGCTTTGGCTGGATAAAAACAAATTCGAGATGGCCAATGCACAAGAGGGTCATTTAAGAAGCTATTTGTCTAGCATGAAAGGAAGAACGGCAAGAACGATGGCGCGGCATCTATCAAGTCTAAGGAGTTTGTATGGTTATTTTGTGCGCGAGGGGATAATGAAATATGACCCTAGTACGCGCATAGAGGCGCCAAAATTAGGAAGACAATTACCAAAATTCCTAACGGAAGTCGAAGTAGAGGCATTACTCAATGCCCCTGATACAGGGACTGCACTTGGTTTGCGAGATAGAGCAATGTTGGAAATTCTTTATGCAACCGGTCTGCGTGTAACAGAATTAATCGGACTTCAATCTGGACAAGTTAATCTGCGACAGGGTGTTGTTCGTGTTTTGGGAAAAGGCAATAAGGAAAGGCTCGTGCCCCTGGGTGAAGAATCAATCGAATGGCTAGATCGTTACCTGCAAGATGCCAGGAGTGAGCTATTAAAAGAAAGTATCTGTGATACATTATTTCCAACAAGACGTGGGTCGGTGATGTCACGACAGGCATTTTGGTATTTGATAAAACGTTATGCTGTTATCGCAGGCATTAACAAAACGATCTCTCCACACATATTAAGGCATGCCTTTGCGACACACTTGTTAAATCATGGTGCTGATCTGAGAGTTGTTCAGATGCTTTTGGGCCATAGTGATATTTCGACTACACAGATATACACACATATTGCCCAGGAACGCCTTAAAAATCTCCATGCAGAACACCATCCAAGAGGTTAGCCAGAAGCTTGAACAGGAGGGAAGCTTAAAATTTATCCAGATCATCAGGGATGACAGAGAAGATTTCTTCAAGTGTCGTCAGTCCCTCTGCAATTTTTTGTGCGCCACTGATTCGCAAACTACGCATACCCTGCTTCAGAGCGACGGCTCGCAATGTGTTGAGCTCCTTATAATCTGCTACCATTTTTTGCAGTTCTGTATTCATAGGCAATATTTCGTAGATACCGATGCGCCCTAGATAGCCTGTATGTTTGCATTCATCACAGCCCGCAGCTTTAAAACAGCGATTGGGCACTTTCAATTTGGAGGGTGCTGTCAGTTTGCTCCATGCAGCCTTATCCAGCGTTGTTGATTTTTTGCAGTGTGAGCAAAGTGTGCGCACCAGGCGTTGCGCAAGAATTCCCAGTAATGATGCGTTAATCAGGAAGGGTTGAACCCCAATATCAATGAGTCTTGTGATTGCAGAGGGTGCATCATTCGTGTGTAAACTGGAGAGTACCAGGTGTCCGGTTAGCGCCGCCTGGATAGCGATATCTGCCGTTTCAAAATCACGAATTTCGCCAATCATTATAATATCTGGATCCTGCCTTAATAAAGTGCGCACACCTGTCGCAAAATCAACTCCAATTTTGCGTTGTACCTGCATCTGATTGAGTTGGTCATCGACCATTTCGATAGGATCTTCAATAGTACAAATGTTGTATTCCGGGCGAGCCAATTGTTTTAGAGCTGAATAAAGCGTTGTGGTTTTCCCTGAGCCTGTTGGACCTGTGACCAAAATGATGCCGTGTGGATGTTGAGCCATGCTTTTCCAGCACTTAACATCATGTTGGCTAAAGCCAAGATCCGCAAAGCTTTTGTACAACATTTCAGGGTTGAATATCCGTATTACCAGTTTTTCCCCAAATGCCGTTGGCATTGTCGAAAGTCTCATCTCGACTTCGTCCCCAGTGGGTGTTTTGGTTTTGATTCGACCATCTTGTGGACGGCGCCTATCCGTTACGTCCATGCGTCCCAGAGATTTAAGTCGACTGGATATTGCGCCCATCAGGATGATCGGGAACTCGTGAACCAGATGCAATACACCATCGATACGAAAGCGGACTTTACCTTTTTCTCGGCGTGGTTCCAGATGAATATCACTTGCACGTTGCTCAAACGCAAACTGTAACAACCAATCAACGATGCTTACGATGTGTTGATCATTTGCATCAGGTTCCCCCATCTTGCCAACTTCGATAAGTTGTTCGAAATTCTGTAATTTTGATCTGCTTTCACCAGAGTCAATCACAGCCCCAAGTATGGAACGACTAATTCCGTAAAACTCTACCAGATAACGTTCGATATCATTTGGATTCACTAAAACGCGTTTAATTCTGAGATTGACAATACGTGATAGCTCCGACACCCATGAATCAAAGAAAGGTTCACAGCTTGCAACGGTCAATTCCTTGGTATTTATTTCCAGCGGTAGAATTTTTAGGTTTGCAGCATAAGCCTGAGAGACAAGGCTGGTTACTTTATTGACATCTATCTTTAAAGGATCAATACGGACATAGGGTATTCTGGTTTTCTCCGCTAACCATTTAGTTAGCCTCTCAAGTGTCAGTGGGTGGGATCGTTCCCCATGACTATTCCAGCCCTCGTTGGAGATCGTAACAAGAGGGTGAGTTTGATCGCTGTCATCAGGTTTATGTGAACTTCTAAACTGTGTAATTTGCTGTTCGATAATGAGATCATCTTGCAGTAACTGTTTCAGGACATAATCCAGCGTCAGTTTTTCATTTCCTGAGGATGTAATGTCTTGTTTTTGCATTGATTAATTCCGCAGTGAGCTGTTCAGATGACTTTAGCACCCATTGTATGAATATGGAATTGTGGTCTGTACGGAACAGACCCCATAGGGAACAGACAGGGATTTGCCGTGTCTGATACCATGGCGAGCATGGTTCTGGATGATGAACTAAAATTTGACCTGGCAATCCTGACTTAGCCGAATAATGGAGCATTTGATGAGAGTTGTTACTTTGTTACTGAATATGACCCTGGTGTTGTCTACATTCAATGTCGAGGCAGCGGAACAGGTTGAAGAGCGCCTGATAAAAAGTCTGCAACAGGTATTTCCAGACGTCGAGATCACCCATGTGCATTCAACACCGATTGAAAATATATATGAGGTAATGATAGGTCCGGACGTTATCTATATGACAGGAGATGCGCGTTTTATCCTGAAAGGGGATTTGATTGACATGAAGGAAAGACGTAATTTCAGTGAGGAATTGCGTTCGAAATTTAGGGCCGATTCATTAAAAAATATACCGGAAAGTGAGTATATTGAATTTGCCTCTAAGGATAGCAAAGACATTATTTACGTGTTTACGGATGTCGATTGTAGCTATTGTCGAAAGTTACACAGAGATGTTCCCGAACTTAATGATAATGCGATAACTATCCGCTACCTGGCATACCCAAGAGCAGGCATCGGATCCTCAGTTCATAGACGAATGGGAGATATATGGTGTGCTGAAGATCGTCAGCAGGCACTGACAGACGCTAAGAGTGGCAGATCAGTCGAAGCAAATAATTGTAAAAACCCGGTAGAAAATCAGCACGCCCTGGGTCAGGAATTGGGCGTCCGGGGCACACCGGCGATATTTCTTGAAAATGGTCGCGCATTATCGGGCTATATGCCTCCTGAAGAGTTACTCAGAGAACTAGGGAGATGAATGACTGTCATTTGGTAGAGTAAACCCGCTCAGCGTAGTGATCATTGCTGTTGTTATTGAACCTTCACTGTCTGTGGTTTCAACCTTGACAGGTAGATAATTAAGTTCGTCTGCGCACCAAAAGATTATGTTCTCTTTCTCGCCAGGTTTATGGCGGATAATTTTCACGGTATTCAATCTTCCGATTGGCGTTTCTAAAAATTCTTCACCAAGAT
>SMWN01000135.1 GCA_004356415.1 Gammaproteobacteria bacterium | reverse complement strand
TTTGTTTGTTCTTTCATCATCTTCAATCAAGGCAAAACGAACATATTTGTCACCGTACTCACCGAAACCCACACCGGGTGAGACAGCAATTTTTGCATCGGTTAATAGCTTCTTGGAAAATTCCAAAGAACCCATGTGTTGGAATTGTTCCGGAATGGGTGCCCAGACGAACATGGTGCCTCTAGGTTTCTCAACACTCCAGCCCGCAGCATTCAGACCATCGCATAAAACGTTTCTTCGGTGTTGATACAAACTGCAAATATCGGTGACACATTGCTGATCTTCCTCCAGTGCCGCCACCGCTGCGATCTGAATTGGTGCGAATAAGCCATAGTCCAGATAAGACTTCATTCTTGTTAAGGCATTGACAAGTATCTGATTGCCTACCATAAAGCCTATACGCCAACCAGGCATATTGTAGCTTTTTGATAAAGAGAAAAATTCCACCGCGATATCTTTGGCACCGGAAACTTCCAGGATCGAAGGTGCTTTATAACCATCAAAAACGATATCTGCGTAAGCCAGATCCTGAATCACCCAGATATCATGTTCTTTTGCGATTTCAACGACACGTTCAAAGAATGCCAAATCAACACATTGTGCTGTCGGGTTACTTGGGAAATTAATCAACAACATCTTTGGTTTTGGCAACGTGTTCTTGATTGATCTTTCCAGCTCTTCGAAAAAATCAAAATCCGGTCCAATCGGCACATGCAAAACATCAGCACCTGCAATAATAAACCCATAGGGATGTATCGGATAAGAAGGATTTGGTACCAGCACCGTATCACCTTTATCCACAACAGCCATCGCCAAATGGGCCAGGCCTTCCTTGGAACCTATGGTGACAATCGCTTCTGTTTCAGGATCTAATTCGATGTCATACCGACGTTTGTACCAGTTACAGACTGCCTCACGTAATGGTGTAATCCCACGCGATACAGAATAGCGGTGCATCTCATCATGCTTTAATGCATCGATCATCTTTTCAACGATATGCCGCGGCGTAGGCTTGTCTGGATTACCCATGCCAAAATCGATAATATCCTCGCCTCGATGGTGTGCTTCCGTCTTCAGGTCGTTGACAATGTTAAAGACGTAAGGCGGTAACCGTTGTATTCTTGAAAATTCTTTGTTCAATTGAAAACCCATTAACATACTTAAAAAAGCGTGCAAGTATACGGCATACAAGGGATAGAGTCATACTCCATAATTGCTATACCCTTTGGGTAAAGCCATTCGCAAAGATTATTTATGACAAAAGTCGCATCATTACAAATGATTTCCACCGCAGATGTGGATGTTAATCTGGAATCTGCGTCGGAATTAATTGCTCAGGCTGCCAATCAAGGCGCGGAATTCCTGCTTCTACCTGAAAATTTTCCTCTCATGGGTCATGAAGAACACGATAAAGTCGCCATTCTGGAGCCTTTTGGGCAGGGACCGATACAGGGCTTTCTATCTGAACAGTCACAAAAATACGGTATCTGGCTGATGGGCGGCACCATTCCCTTACAGGCATCCGTCGCAGACAAGATTCGGGCTGCCTGCCTGCTTTATGATCCTGCAGGAAAATGCGCATTCAGATATGACAAGATTCATCTATTTGATGCCACGGTCGACGAAGAATCTGAAGAGAGCTATCAGGAATCCAATACACTGGAAGCAGGCAATGAAATTGTGATTGCCGAGACACCGTTTGGCAATATCGGCATGACGGTCTGTTATGACCTCCGTTTTCCTGAGCTTTATCGAGCCATGCTGAAAAATGACGTAAATATCATTACTGTACCTTCCGCATTCACGGCAACTACTGGTGTTGCACATTGGGAATCTTTATTACGTGCCCGCGCGATTGAGAACCTTTGTTATGTCATCGCCTCTAACCAGGGAGGGCAGCATATAAATGATCGCGAAACCTGGGGACATAGTATGATTATCGATCCATGGGGAGATATCCTCGATTGTATTGAAAAAGGTCCAGGCTTTGCCATTGCAAACATTGATCTGGAAAGGCAGAAAACCTTGCGCAGGAATTTCCCCTGCCTTGAACATAGAAAATTTAACTAGTTATAAGTTGTTAAACGCACTTGAATAAAAAAACGAATGAGTAATGTATATGAGTAAAGCACTTGAGATCGCTAAATCACATTTACTGGATAACAGCGGTCTGGATACGAACGATATTCAGAAAACACTGGATCAGTTAATGGCTCATGATATTGATCATGCTGATCTCTATTTCGAATCATCTCGTGCGGAATCATGGGTATTGGAAGACAGTATCGTCAAGGAAGGTTCGCATAGTATTGACCAGGGTGTTGGCGTCAGGGCAATCAGTGGCGAAAAGACCGGATTCGCTTACTCAGATGAAATTGTATTACCAGCCTTAACTAATGCAGCAACTGCGGCACGCACTATCGCCCGTAGTGGTGGTGAAGGAAAGCTTCAGGCCTGGAAGCAACAATCACAGGTTTCACTGTATCAGGCAAGTGATCCGCTTGCATCGATCAGTGCCGAGCAAAAAGTCGAGTTGCTAAAAAATATTGATCAACGAGCAAGACAAAAAGATCATCGTGTAAAACAGGTGATGATTGGTCTGACGGGTCTGCATAGCACCATCCTAGTGGCCGGAAGTGATGGCACTTATGCCGGTGATGTCCGCCCGCTTGTCAGGCTAAACATCAATGTCATTGTTGAAGAGAACGGGCGCTTCGAGAAAGGCAGTTCAGGTGGTGGTGGTCGATTCTCCTATGATTATTTTCTTAATGAAGAACTGACCGATTCATATATCGAAGAGGCAGTACAACAAGCATTGATCAATCTGGAGGCTGTCGCAGCACCCGCAGGTAACATGACGGTTGTGCTTGGTCCCGGTTGGCCAGGTATTCTTTTGCACGAAGCCATCGGACATGGGCTTGAAGGTGATTTCAATCGCAAAAAAACTTCCGCCTTTTCCGGGCGCATTGGCCAGCGGGTTGCCACCCCGGAAGTCACTATTGTCGACGATGGCACCATCACTGACCGTCGAGGTTCATTAAACATTGATGATGAAGGCACTAAAACTGAGAGTACGACCTTGATAGAACGCGGTATCCTGGTGAATTACATGCAAGACAAACAAAATGCTCGGCTGATGGGAATGAAACCGACAGGTAACGGAAGACGGGAGTCCTATGCCCATCTGCCGATGCCACGCATGACAAACACTTATATGCTGGCCGGTGAAGAAAGCCCCGAAGATATTATTAAATCCGTTAACAAAGGTATCTATGCCGTGCAATTTGGGGGTGGACAGGTTGATATCACCAATGGCAAGTTCTCCTTTAGTGCCAGCCAGGCCTATCTCATCGAAGATGGCAAAATCACACAACCTATCAAAGGCGCTACAATTATTGGCAATGGCCCGGATGTGTTAACACGTGTCTCCATGGTCGGTAACGACATGGCACTGGATTCAGGGATTGGGACATGTGGTAAAGATGGCCAGTCCGTCCCTGTGGGTGTGGGACAACCCACTATGCGCATTGATGACCTGACTGTGGGTGGTACTGCAAGCTAGAAAAATATTTCAATAAAAAATCATATTACTCACTACTAAATATAATTAAATTTGGTACTGTGGATAACGAGATACTCCAATCAATCGTTGAAATGACACGCCAGCGTGACCTAGACTCGCTGGAATATAGTCTGGCTGCCACCTTAGCTGAACTGGTTCCTGCCCAACGTATTTCGCTTAACAAATTCTTAAAAGATGGTAATCATGATCAGCTTGAGGAAGTCGTTCATCTTTTCATCGATAAGGATTCAAAAAACGAGCCCAGTTATGAATGGAATCATGAACCCAAAATAATTATGGCAGATGAACACATTACACTATGTATAGAAGGGCTCAAACCAGTGAGTTATAAAGATAAAGGATTTATATGTTTGCTTATGCCAATTTTATCAAGTAGTAAAGTAATTGGCGTATTGTCTATTGAAAGCAAGCAGGAATTATCTGAATTTGAAACATTAATAGATGGGTTTACCAAGATATATGGTAATTATTTATACATACTAAACGAAAGTGAACGCGATAAATTAACCGGGCTATTTAATCGACGTACATTTGATAACAAACTCAAGCGTTTGCTTAAAATGCAGCGTAAAAAGCAAGAAGAGTATACCTTCTCAGAAAGCATTGATGAAAAAAGAAAACTAGAAGATTCTTCATGCGCATGGCTGGTCATGCTGGATATAGATCATTTCAAAGCTGTCAACGATACGTTTGGCCATCTTTATGGGGATGAAGTTATCCTACTCATCTCACAAAGGATGAAAAAGTGTTTTCGTAATTCAGATTTATTGTTCCGTTTTGGTGGTGAAGAATTTGTCATTGTCCTTGAGCCAGTATCCACTGATCAAGCTTATACAATCTTAGATAATTTCCGTCAAACGATTTCAGATCATAATTTTCCGCAGATAGGCACTGTCACAATCAGCATCGGTTATGCCATGATACGGGAAAATGATTTTCCGCCCATCATTTTAGATCTTGCTGATAAAGCACTTTATTATGCTAAAGAACATGGCAGAAATTGCGTTTATAAATATGAATCGCTTATCGCAGATGGTGATATCCAGGATCAGAAAAAAAGTGGCGAGATTGATCTGTTCTAGATTTAATCTATCCTAGGTTTTGTCGAATCTGCTCAATCCTTTACAAAAACCCAGGCAATACCCATTGCCAGAAAAGCTAAAACAGAAGCGACAGTAAAACATGCCGTAGCACCAATACTCTCCCAGGCATATCCCGTCAAAAGACTACCCAATGCAAAACCAGCACCGAAACTGATGCTACTGTACAAACCCTGCCCCCTGCCCTGCAATTTGCCTGTGAAATATTTATGCACGTATTGAATTGCGACAGCATGACAAATGCCAAAGGTGGCTGCGTGTAAAAGCTGGGCAAAACCTAACAAGACCAACTTATCTACGAAGAAGGCAATTAATAACCAGCGAACGCCTGCTGACAATAAACTCAACAAGAGTAATTTTCGTAAGCCAAAGACAGCAATCAAGCGGTGCATAAATAGAAACAGCACAACTTCAGCAATGACACCAAGCGCCCACATTTGCCCAATGAATGACCGGGAATAGCCGTGACCTTCCAGATAGATAGAATAGAAGGTGTAATAAGGTCCATGACTTGCGAGCATCAAAAAACAGACTAGGAGTAAGGCAATGACACTGGGTTTTCTGAGAATTTCTTTTAGTGACTCAGCTGGATCGTCATGATGTTCTGGTGGTATTTCAGGTATCGATAGCGTGAGAACCCATACCAGCACCATTGAGATGAGGAGAATGAGTGGTACATAACTGATGCTGAGTGATTCGAAGACGATGCCAAGACTCCAGACAATAATAATGAACCCGACTGATCCCCATAGACGAATGACGGTATAGGTATGCGATGATTCACCAAGATGGGACAATGTTGCTGCTTCAACCTGAGGTAAGGATGCG
>SMWN01000134.1 GCA_004356415.1 Gammaproteobacteria bacterium | reverse complement strand
AACGATGGTGAACTCGTTCAATTACCCTCCAGATTTATACTGCCAAATGTCCCGAGAAAAGGAAACGTCTTGAATATTCCTGAAATGCGTCTGTATTTTTATCCCCCTCACAAAAAAGGCGAACCTGATAAGGTGATCACCTATCCATTAGGTATCGGTAGACAGGGGTGGGATACACCCTATAAACAAACACATATTATCGGAAAGGAAAAACACCCTGACTGGCGTCCGCCTAAATCCATAAGACAAGAACACGAAGACGCAGGTGATCCCTTGCCGAAAGTTGTCAAGGCAGGTCCTGACAACCCATTGGGGGATTATGCATTACGATTGGGCTTGCCCGCATATTTAATTCATGGAACCAACAAACCCTGGGGAATTGGTATGCGCGTCAGTCATGGATGCATCAGGTTGTATCCTGAGGATATCGCAGCACTTTTCGCTCAGGTTAAGGTGGGTACAGCAGTCAATATAATTAACAGTCCCTATAAAATCGGTGAAGCGGATGGCGTGCTTTATCTTGAGGCGCACCCACCACTAAAAAAAGTGACGAGAGATGAGTACGGCGATGTGATCGAAACGATGGATGAAAGCACGAATGATGATTTTACTCAGGTTGTAAGAATGATCGTAGCTTCAACTAGGGAAGATGAATACATTATCGATTGGAGTATGGCAAAAATTGTTTCTGAGGAGACAAAAGGGATACCCGTTGCGATTGGGCTGTATGTCCCCAAACAAGACAAAAGTACGGGACAAACAACAGATGGAGGTGCTTTTCTTTTGAAGCTAGATACTGATATCAGTAATGTGGTAATCACGAATGATACAGGATATGTAAAGCAGGAAAGCAAAAACTAATCTGCTCGTTACGCCATATCTTTCCCAATGACCTTTCTGTATTAATTAACATACAAGCAATAAAAAACCCCAGATAAACCAGGGTTTTTTATGTTCTTATTAGCGATGAATTATTTTGCCATTGCCTTTTCAAACATGCGGTCCAGTCTTGCTGCATTATCATTACAGCATTCCAGAGCTGCCGTGGCATCTGCCTGAGCCTGAGAAGCTGCATAAGATGCTTCAGACGCTATAGTAAAAGCATTATTAGCTGCGCCAGCGGCTGCCTGAGCTTCTGCAAGAGCAGCATTAGCTGTTGATTGAGCTTTTTCGACAGCTGCCATATCCGCACAACCGCCAGCAAAACCTAGTATTAATGCGAGTGCGAAAATTTTGGTGAGTTTTATTTGCATTGTTTATCTCCCGTTAATCCGTTTAGTTATGAGGTACTCCAAAGTTCTCATCAGATGGATGATGACTTATTTTTCATGTTTTATCAATTGCTTTATCAGCAAAATGCGAGCTATTTCTTAATCGTAATCTAGCGCAATAATTGAGGTTAGCGGCGATATTTTGAAGGTGAACGCTGCATCCGTTCATCATGGTTTTCGATGATAAAATCAGCCAATGATTGTTCGAAGGCGATGATGGGTTTTAGTTGGCAGTAATCATCCAGCCATGTCAGTATTTCATCAAGGTTCATATTGCCTGATATTCTGTAGGTTTCAGGCATTTGAACATTAAATGCGGTCAAATAACCCATAATGTAATCCTTGAATCTTTGCTCTTCATCTGTATTTCTGGAAATGTTGTAGTTGTGACACGATTTATTCCCTTTGCCCCATATCGCAAAATGGCCATTATTGTCGGCCGCCTGGGATGACACAGGAATCATTGTCACACAAGTTAGAGCCAGTAAAATCATACTGCTTAAATTCTTCATTCTTAAACAACCTCATTATTCTCTAGAATTGTTAATCCCACTGTATAGAATATGCGTGGTCTAATACGAAACAACCCAACTCTTTTATTCATTATTGCCGTAAGATCTGCAATCAATCGCTGAATTCATTCGGTTGCAGATTCTTTTTCAAGCGCGCCACAGGATCACAGGATACACGAATATAACAGCCATCACCCATAGCGAATGTGTGCCCAGGAAGAATTACTATTTAACTTTTGCAGTGACTTAATTGTTATGGAAGGGCATGGACCTTTTTGAAAATTGCGATTTCAAAAATTCCATTTGGTCTGCCAATATCTTTCGATTTGACAGTGCCAGATATTCAGCCCAGTTGGGGATATAAGGTATTGCCAACAGTGGCATTTTAGCCTCTTCAGGCCTACGGTTTCCTTTTCTTGAATTACAGCTTCTGCATGCTGTGACAACATTTGACCACTTCTCTTTGCCGCCTCTTGAAAGTGGATGTACATGATCTCGCGTTAAATTGGATTCATGAAAATTTCCACCGCAATACATGCATAAATGTGCATCTCTTCGGAACAGTTCACGATTTGTCAGGGGCGGGAAGTCACGTTGCACTTTCTTTCTGATGACTGACCGTTTAATTGCGACGATTGAATTTATTTCGATCCGAGAACGTTGGCCGCTGATCCTGTTGGTACCGCCTCTGAACGAAAATACGCTATCACCCGCAGTCCAGGCAATCATATCACGAGTATAGAGGCAGATTGCCTCTTGCCAAGGGACCCATTTTACGGGTTGACCTGCGCTATTAAGTCTTAATATAAGTGGCGCCATCATAGAACTCTACACAGAAAATATTTATTTATTCGGTACTATTAAAAAATTTCACATATTGGATGCTAAAAACAATATAAAATCAAGTTATTAGGCGAAACAATTAGCAGGTGGTATGTATGGAACACATGACTCAATTGCTGGACATCATGAAATCTTTGCGCGATCCAGAGAACGGTTGTCCATGGGATATAGAACAAAATTTTTCAACCATTGCTCCTTATACGCTCGAAGAAGCCTATGAGGTTGCCGACGCAATTGCCAGAAATGAAATGGATGACCTTTGTTCAGAACTTGGTGATTTGTTATTTCAAGTGGTTTATCATTCGCAACTTGCTGATGAGCAAGGCTTTTTTAATTTTAAGGATGTGACAGAAAAAATTAATGAAAAGTTGCTCCATCGTCATCCTCATGTTTTTGGTAATGTTGAGATAGCGGATACCAAGTCGCAATCAATCGCCTGGGAAGATATTAAAAGGCGGGAAAAATCAGAGAAACAAGCAGACACAGATTCGGGCCGATACTCTAATACAGGATTGTTGGATGGGATCAACCGGGCAATGCCTGCACTTGCTCGTGCGCAAAAGCTGCAAAACCGTGCAGCTACAGTTGGATTTGATTGGGGAGATGTCCAGCCTGTGCTGGATAAAATCAAGGAAGAATTAAATGAAGTCGAAGAAGAAATAAATTCAGATAGTAGAAATACGGAAAAAATTGCAGATGAAATCGGTGATCTTATTTTTACTTGTGTCAATCTGGCAAGGCATTTTCAGATAGATTCAGAATCTGCATTGCGGAAAATGAATGAGAAGTTTGAAAAGCGGTTTGGCTTTATCGAACGGACACTCACGGATCAAGGAAGTAACTTGAATGAAGCGACACTTGAAGTCATGGACAGACTCTGGAATGAAGCAAAAACTAGATAAATATTATATATTAATCAATAATATACAATCTATAACTAATGTTAGTTATAGATTATTGTGGGGATATCTTGTGTCAGGTTTCCTTATTGTGTTCGATCCTGGCATATGCAGAATGATTGTGTATTGACTCAAAATTCTCAGATTCAACAATATAAGACGAGATTCTTTCATCAAGATTAAATTGCACTGCGATATCTCTGACGATATCTTCGACAAATTTTGGGTTGTTGTAGGCCCTTTCAGTGACGTATTTCTCATCAGGTCTTTTCAAAAGTCCATAGAGTTCACAAGAAGCGACTTTTTCTACGGTTTCAATCAATTCTTCTATCCATAGAAAGCATGTGGTGCGCACACAAATAGTAATATGTGAACGTTGGTTATGTGCGCCATAGTCAGAAATACTTTTTGAGCAAGGACAGAGTGATGTTACGGGAATAACAATCTTCACTAAAACAGAAGTCTGCTGATCATTTAATTCGCCTATAAATGAAACGTCATAATCCATCAAACTCTCGACACCTGTAACTGGAGCAGCCTTGTTCACAAAATAGGGGAAATTCATTTCGATATGACCCGATTTGGCATCAAGGCGTTCTGTCATTTCTGTAATCATCCTTTTGAAGGATTCAACAGTGATTTCATGTTCATGCTGATTCAGAACTTCAACGAACCGAGACATGTGCGTGCCTTTGAAATCATGGGGCAAACTAACATACATATTAAAGTTCGCTATTGTGTGTTGCTCGCCCCCGGAACGGTCACTGACAACGATCGGATGCTTTATATCCTTTATGCCGACTTGGTCAATAGCGATATGACGTGTGTCCCGAATATTCTGGGTATCTGGGATTTCAGTCCTTAATTTTACTGTTTGTACCATTTTGTGCTCACTGGAAAGTTATCTGCCTTAATATGTCGCATTTTAATAGAAAATCAACGATCTCTCTGTTTATTTAATAATAGTCCACTTTACCCGCAATGTTATTCAATCACCACATTTTTACTGCGTTACAGAGGTAAAAAGTGCCTATTTATTTCTTTGCACAATATAATCGGCAATCCACCTAAGTGGGTCTGCCTTTTCATCAAAGCCGGATAGGCTTGAAATAGCCTCTTCATGTAATTGTTTGGCAATGTCTTTTGCGCTATCAAGGCCAAGTAAGTTTGGGTAAGTTGGTTTATTCCTTTTCATATCAGAACCCTGGGGCTTGCCCAGGGTCTCGGTATCGCTTTCTATGTCGAGAATATCATCCTGAACCTGAAAGGCGAGGCCGATACATTTTGCGTAATGAGAAACCTGATCAAATAACTCTGGATCGATGTCTGGCTGTGATAAAGCACCCAGTTCCACGCTTGTTCGAATGAGTGCGCCCGTTTTATGGATGTGCATATTTTCCAATTCGGTAATATTTAATTCTTTCCCCACAGAGGCTAAATCGATGGCCTGTCCCCCTGCCATTCCCCTGGAACCACTGGCCTGAGCAAGTATGTCAATCATCCGGATCCGCTGTTCAGCTGAAATAATCATGTTGTTGTCATGAGCCAAAATATGGAAAGCAAGCGCTTGTAGTGAATCTCCTGCCAATATGGCGGTTGCTTCATCAAACGCCTTGTGGCAAGTCGGACGACCCCTGCGTAAATCATCGTTATCCATTGCCGGTAAATCATCATGGATTAAAGAATATGCGTGAATTAATTCTACGGCGCTGGCAGGCGCATTCAGTGCACTTCGATTGATATCGAACACCTGACCAGCAGCATAAACGAGAACAGGACGTATTCTTTTGCCATCACCAAGCACTGCATAACGCATTGCCTCATGGAGATGTTCCGGCTGTAAATTGGCTGCGGGAAGCCATTTGTCGAGAGCAGTCTCCACACAGGACTGATATTCCTGTAGAAGATTTTCTAATTGTTTCATTATTTTTCTTTGTTATCGTCAGGGTTTTCATCTGATGGAAATGGTTGCAATTTTTTCGAACCATCTTCAGATAGAAGGATTTGTATCTTTTGTTCGGCCTCAGAAAGGGCTTTCTGGCAAGATCGCGTCAAGGCGATGCCTCGTTCAAAATGGACCAGAGATTCCTCCAGGCTGAGTTCTCCCCCCTCCATTTTTTCCACGAGATTTTCGAGCTCTTGTAAATCTTTCTCAAAATTCGATGCGTTTTTTTTCTTTGGCAAGTGACTTTCCCCTATTTGTGGACATTGTAACCATAAGTTTGAGAGAAACGTAGCAACCTCACTCATCTCACTTTCTTTTTTAAGGGTACGATAGGTCGGTGCTATATTATTCGCATTGTATTTTTATATAAACAGTGATTATTTTTTTGCATATTTTCATTTACCGATAGTAATTAACTATATTGAAAATATATTTAGAATTAGTCTAAAAATAGTTTATACTGAACGCAGTAGCAAGCAAGCATATTTAAGAGTCCAAGTGGAAGAAAGACAATGTCTTTAAAAGGGTCAAAAACTGAAGAAAACCTGAAAGCCGCATTTGCTGGCGAATCTCAGGCAAACCGCCGTTATCTTTATTTTGCACAAATAGCAGATGTT
>SMWN01000133.1 GCA_004356415.1 Gammaproteobacteria bacterium | reverse complement strand
ATGAATATCCATTAGCAATACAGTTGGGTGGAAGTGATCCTGAGGGTCTCGCAGCTTGTGCCGTAATTGCGGAAGAAGCTGGGTATGATGAAGTAAATCTAAATGTCGGCTGCCCCAGTGAGCGGGTGCAATCAGGAAAGTTCGGTGCCTGCCTGATGGCGGAGCCAGAATTGGTGGCCGAGGGGATCTCTCGAATGTCACAAAGCGTTAACATTCCCGTCACAGTTAAAACACGGATTGGAATTGACGATCAGGACAGTTATAAGGAATTAGCTAGCTTTATTAAGTGTGTAAAAGAGGCAGGCTGTAATACTTTTATCATCCATGCGCGCAAAGCCTGGTTAAATGGCCTCAGTCCAAAAGAAAATCGCGAAGTGCCCCCATTGCAATATGAAACCGTCTATCAGTTGAAAAACGAATTTCCTGAACTTGATTTTATTATTAATGGTGGTTTCACGACACATGATTCGATTATGGAGCAATACGCACACGTTGATGGTGTGATGATTGGTCGCGCAGCCTATCAAAACCCTTATCTGTTGGCCGAAATTGAACAATCTTTATTTGGCAATGAAGCTTCTCAACCCACCCGCTACGAGATATTGGAAAACTTTATGGACTATGTTCAACAGAACCTGGACCAAGGAGTTTACCTTGGGCATATGTCTCGTCATATCCTTGGTTTATTTTTAAACCAGCCCGGTGCACGGGCATATCGCAGATATATTAGTGAGAATGCATATCGAGAGGGGGCTGGGGTTGAGGTTATTCGGGCAGCGATGGAGAAGACTCTTTGAGTTTTCATTGTTTTTGACTATTTGTTTTCGCTCTTTCAGCGGCATTCGTCATACCGGGCTTGAACCGGTATCCAGTCAATACAATCAACACTCGTCATTCCCGCGAATGCGGGAATCTTGTATAAAATAAGAGCTGTTACTTTATTTTAGCTTTGGTTTGGCCTCTATGGCGAGTTACTTCTTGTTGCTCACCCCACAAGAAGTAACCAAGAAAGAGGGTGCCCCGATATCATGTCCTGCGGATACCCTCACAGCTGCGTGATTTTTCAAGGTCGCGCAAACAAGACTTCCTGTCTTGGTTCCGCTCATTTGAACATCCCTGTTCAAATGCCCTTAAAATCACTCACCTCCTCGGCATGATAAAAGGGGCGACTTAAAACCACCACACAACCAAAGTGGCATCTTCATAAAGATCGATCTATCCTCAACAATTATTACTTATCAGTAATAAAGGAATAGTGATGAAAATACCGCACATCAAATTTCCCCCTAAAATTGGCGCGCTTTTGGCCTGTATACCCAATAAACACTCAATTTTGGCTAACTATATAAGAAAAATAAGCGGCCACTGTAGTGGCCGCTCATCAACAAGTTAGGTTTTATATAACATGTTTAATGTCGCATCAAATTATCATTTTGTATTCGGGGACTTAAAAATTAACCTCTTGCTTATGTTGATAGAAGAATATGTAAATGGAGCTGAACTTCAAATTCAACGAATAGAAAGAACAAGAAAACTTGCCAATAAATCTTTTAATGATGTTAATAATATTAATTGGAATAGATATCGAAATCAGCATTTGAAAATATTTTATGATGCTCATTTTTACTTTATTTGTATAGGCCAGGTTAATAAGTGCCTCGAAACATTATGTAAAGAATTAAAAAAACAAAAGATTAAGTAAAGTTAAATCTGAATTTAAAAATACTTTTAGCCAAGAAATAAGAAATGACCTTGAACATATAAATGAACGTGCCGTAGGCAAAAAGTATGGTAAATCCATAGGTGTAATTCGAGATTTAAAAATTTTGCTAACGATAATCTCACGTTTAACGGGAAAAAATATCCAGTAAATAAAAAATCATTAAATAAATTAAAACTAATATATAAAAATATCATATCAGTAATTCATGAGGAATATGCTTTAAAAGATCAAAATTTCGTTAATAGTATGAACAGAGATAAGCATATAAATAAAATTAAAATAATCGCTGAAAAAGAGTATCAAAAATATTTACATGCTAAGTAAAATAAAACCTAACCAAAGAGTCGAGTTCAACGCGCTAAAGCGCGCGTCTCACCCTAATCGTTAACGAAGGGATAAATCCCGTTATACCTTGCCGGACTGATCGCCATTGGTAGCGTAAAAATCACAGGGAGGTGATTTTTAGTTCAACTGAGCATGGATGCGAATTTGAACGGCGCGTTAGCGATGGTGAACAGAGCGGGAAACCGCAGGTCAAGGTATCCGGGTGTCTTTTTTTCTTGGGTACTTCATTTTTGGACAAGCAAAAAAGAAGTACCTCGCCGGTAAAAGGCGAAACCTATCTTAAAGGAATAAAGAAACAAATTTATTTTGATGCGAGTAAAGTAAAACGATGATCAAAATAATTCACCAAACATTCTGCCTCTGGCTGTTAATATTTTTAACTGCCTGTGGGGATCCCACACCACAACTTGAACGACTCCCTGATGACGCAGTCATCCTCGCTTTTGGTGATAGCCTGACCTATGGTACTGGAGCGAATAAGGAAGAAAGCTATCCATCGGTTCTGGAAAATACAATCAATCGTAAGATTATTAATGCCGGTGTCCCTGGTGAATTATCAATGCAAGGACTCAAACGTTTGCCAAAACTATTGGAGAAATACCAACCTGGTTTAATGATTCTTTGTCATGGCGGCAACGATATATTGCGGAAAGAAAATCTTGCCGAGGCAGAAACCAATATTCGAGAAATGATCGCCCTGGCAAAAAATAAAAATATTCCTGTGATACTTCTTGGCGTGCCAAAACCTGGTTTATTTCTTAGTTCTGCGAAACTGTATGCCAATATCGCAGAGAGTACCAATGTGATTTTTATGCCGAACCTTATCGCGGATGTTTTGTCGGATGCTTCAATGAAGTCAGATTCTGTTCATCCCAATAAAGCAGGATATCGAGAAATGGCTTTTACCATAGCCAACGCATTGCAGGATGCCGGTGCGTTATAATTAAATCTTCTTAAGATAAGGCTGGACATAAATATTAATTGCGTAGGATGATCGCTAGCCTAGATTATCTGCTTAAACATTAATAATTTCACACAGGAAAACAGGATGAACATTAAGCATTATTTTGTATTGGTTGTTTTTACATTGATCAGTCTATCGATATTTGCAGCCACAGAAGTTAAACCTGGAATCAATACAGACAAGCAAAAATTGAGTTACGCGATGGGGACGTATTTTGCCCTGGGTGTGACACAACAAAAGATGGATATTGATGTGTCCGCATTTATTCAGGCAGTTGAAGATGCACTCAAAGGGAAAGAACCGCGAATCAGCACGAAGGAGATGCAGGATATCCTGACTCGATACAAGGAGACCATTGCCAAACAACAATCAGATGCAGTCGCAGCAAACCGAAAGGCAGGGAATATTTTTCTTGCAGAAAACAAAAAGAAAAAAGGTGTCATCGAATCACCAACAGGTCTTCAATACAAGATTATCAAGGAAGGCGAAGGTGAAAAACCAGTCGCCAGTAGCAATGTCACTGTTCATTATAAGGGGGCATTGATCGATGGCACAGTCTTTGATAGTTCCTATGAACGTGGACAACCGGCGACACTCTCGCTGGCACAGGTAATCAAGGGTTGGCAGGAAGCCTTGCCAATGATGAAAGCAGGTTCAAAATGGCAAATCTACGTTCCCTCAGAGCTCGCCTATGGAGATCGTAGCGCAAGTCAATTGATTGGTCCCGCATCAACTTTAATATTTGATATTGAGTTGATATCTGTTAATTAATCGAGTCTTTTAGACAAATGCAAACGCCCCACCTGACAAGGAGGTTAGGTCAAAATCTAAACTTAAGATTAGAAATAGCTTCTAAATGATGCCAAATCAACTACAATCTAGTCACTTTTTAAATTAAAAA
Source organism: Gammaproteobacteria bacterium (assembly GCA_004356415.1). Taxonomy (GTDB): domain Bacteria; phylum Pseudomonadota; class Gammaproteobacteria; order Eutrophobiales; family Eutrophobiaceae; genus SMWN01. The sequence goes on along the minus strand of SMWN01000133.1, from coordinate 5,207 downwards.
AACATTTTTAAATCATGCAGTTAATACGGCTTGCTATCATTTTCTTCGTAACATTTGCAACTTTCACCGGTTTTGCAAATGAAGAAAACCTTTCTGATGCTGAAGACAATTTCAATCAGGGCCAGGTTTTCTACGAAAATGGGGAGTTTGAGGCGGCTGTTAACGAATTTTCTGAGGCAATAAGTCAATCACCTGGTGATTCACGTTATCACCACTGGCTTGCCAAGACTTACGGGGAAATTGCAGAGACATCGGGCTGGTTAAAGGCAATGCGACTGGCTGGAAAATCTAAAGATTCGCTCAAACGTGCTGTTGAACTTGATCCGGAAAATATCAGAGCACTCACGGATCTTATGAAATATTATCGAGAAGCCCCGAGGTTTCTTGGAGGAAGCAACAAGAAAGCAAAGGAAATTAGCATCCAGCTGGAGGAATTAGAGAAGAAAAATACCCATTCATTTGACAAACATCATGTAATAACCGTCGAACGAAACAGCTAAAACCCTCTCTAAAACTCATAGGTACACAGAAAATGAGATATAATGCACACCAACGGAATGACCCGGCTTGAGGATGAGCCTGCTTGATTAAGCCGTCACTACTTATGAAGAAATTTCCACTATTCGTCACATTTTGCCTGACATTCTACCTGTCTTTTTTCCTGACGAATGCTTTTTCAGAGGCCACCTTGGTCCCAAAATCGGAATTAACACCTGCCAAAAAGCATAAAGATGCAACAGAAATCATTACTCATATCATCAATAGTTATCACTACAGGACGAAACCCATTGATAACACATTGTCCTCATTAATATTTGATAACTTTCTGGAAAGTCTTGACCCTAACCACAGTTTTTTTCTGAATGAGGACATACAGAATATTTCAAAATATAGAGATAAGCTGGACGACGCACTATTGAAGACTGAGTTGGAACCAGCCTTCGATATTTTTAAAACCTACAGGCAAAGAGTCAAGGAACGTATTGAATACGCGGTTTCTGAATTGGGAAAAGAATTCGATTTTGAAATTGACGAAGAATATTTGTTTGACCGTCGTGAACTTACCTGGGCCAATGATGTGGAAGAATTAAACGAAATTTGGCGCAAACGTGTAAAAAATGACATGCTTAATCTTCTCTTAACGACGGGTAAGGAAAAGACAGAAATAAAAGATACATTAAGGAAACGATATCAAAGAATTTATACCAGCACATTCCAACTGGATTCAGATGATGTCTTTCAGACATTTATTAATGCCTACACGACTTCAATCGAGCCACATACTTCTTACTTTTCGCCCAGAACATCTGAGAATTTCGATATCAGTATGCGACTGTCACTCGAAGGAATCGGCGCAGTCCTTAGAAATGAAAATGATTACACCCTCATCCAGAAAATCATTCCCGGTGGGCCAGCAGACTTAAGTAAAAAACTACATGCTAAAGATAAAATTATCGGTGTTGGCCAGGGCGAGAGTGGTGAAATTATTGACGTGATTGGTTGGCGGCTTGATGACGTCGTTGAACTTATCCGTGGCCCAAAAGACACTGTCCTTCGTCTGGAAATTATTCCTGGCAAAACAGGCGTCGAAGATCTTAGCAAGATCCTCACGCTAACCAGAAACCGGATTAAACTTGAAGGATCAGCAGCAAAAGCAAAAGTGATAGATTTGCCCGAACTGGACAAGAAGATAGGTGTGATTAATATCCCTACTTTCTATGTGGACTTTGCTGCTCAGGCAAAGGGCGAACCTGATTTTAGAAGCACCAGCACAGATGTTCAGAAACTTGTGACTGATCTTGTTAAAGAGGATGTAGAAGGGATTATCATAGATTTACGTGGTAATGGCGGCGGCTCTCTATCCGAAGCACTTGCGCTAACAGGACTTTTCATAGAAGAAGGCCCTATCGTACAAACCAAAGATGCGTCAGGAAAAATAGATATTAATGTTGACCCCGACCCCTCTCTTTTTTATGCCGGGCCTCTGGCCGTGCTGGTCGATCGTAACAGTGCCTCTGCATCAGAAATTTTTGCAGGAGCGATTCAAGATTACCAGCGCGGAATCATTATTGGTGAACCCACCTATGGCAAAGGAACGGTACAAAACATTGTCGATTTAAACCGCTTTATTAAAAATTCTGAAGATGATCACGGTAAACTTAAAACAACCATTGCACAGTTTTTCCGCATCAGCGGAGGGAGCACTCAAAACAAAGGTATCATCCCTGATATTGTTTTTCCAACAGCAATAGATATTGAAGATTACGGAGAACGTTCCCTAGACAATGCCCTGCCCTGGGATAAAGTTGAGCCAGCAAGATATATCAAGGTAAGTTCACCTGTAAAATATTATGGAAAAGTCCGATCTCTACACAAAAATCGTATTAAATCTGACAGGGCTTTTAAATTGCTGCTTGAACAGTTGGCGCTAGTCAAAAAGAGTAACAAGAAGAAAACAACTTCACTGAAGGAAAGCAAGCGCAAAGCCGAGCGTGATCAATTACTGGATATGAAACACGAACTCGTAAACGAATTACGCGTGGTTCAGGGACTTAAGCCACTACCCAAAAGAGACAAAATACAGGAGATTGACGAGTTTGAAGAAGAGGATGGTGAGGATAAGCCCCATGATGTTCTATTGCAGGAAACTGCTCACATACTATACGATTTGATCGTCATACAAGATGCAACAGCAACGGAACTTCAAGCACTGAAGATTGAACAGCCGCAGGCCATAAGCAACATGTAGTCTTACTGTTTGCTGTTATTAACCTAGAACCAATATCCATTGTCGGGTTTATATCGAGGCAAGGACACTACGACGCGGCAACAAGTCGCGTGAGACAAGGGCGGACATGTGCCCGCGACCTTATCGAGCCGTGAAAAGAGCAGGAAGACTTATTCACGGCCGTATAAATATGGATGATTCCTGTAGGGCATCAGACACACTAATCAGAACTCTTTATCATAGCGACAATAAGATAGGAGAAAGCAAGATTAATAAAATACCTGCAACGCTGATAGAAGGCGACGGCATCGGCCCTGAGATCACTGAGGCCACGGTTGATGTTTTGGATGCATTACAGGCACCTTTTGAATGGTCTCGATTCAAGGCGGGCCTGGCAGCATTGGAAGAATCAGGAGATGTGTTGCCAAAACCTATGTTAGATAATATCCGACAAACCAAATTGGCACTTAAAGCACCATTAACAACCCCAGTGGGGGAAGGGTTTCGTTCAGCGACTGTTCGTCTGAGAGAAGAGTTTAATTTATATGCCAATGTCAGGCCCGCACATACCTTTATCCCTGGAGGACGTTTCGAAGATATTGACCTGATTTTAATCCGCGAAAATACTGAAGGACTGTATGTAGGTGTTGAACATTATATTCCTGTCGATGGAGACCCAAGGGCCGTCGCCTCAGCCTCAGGTATCATGACACGGGCAGGTTGCAGAAAAATTGCAGAATTCACATTTGATTATGCAATACGCCATGGCCGCAAAAAGATAACTATCGTCCATAAGGCCAATATTCTTAAAAAACTAACGGGCCTGTTTCTTGATACAGCGCTTGAGGTTGGTAAACCTTATAAAGACAGACTCGAGATCGAAGAACGAATTGTTGATAATACAGCCATGCAATTAGTCATCAATCCGTCACAATTTGACGTCATTTTAACCAGTAACATGTTTGGTGATATTCTTTCCGATGAAATTGCCGGGCTGATTGGTGGCCTGGGTCTGGCGCCTGGTGGCAACATCGGGCCCGATGCCTCGATCTTCGAAGCGGTACACGGATCAGCGCCGGACATTGCCGGTCAAGGCATTGCCAACCCTACAGCCTTGCTACTTGCAGCTGCAATGATGTTAGAGCATGTCAACGAATACGACAAAGCCAATCAATTACGTGATGCGATTAAAGCTGTCCTCAATGAAGACAATGTCCGTACTGGTGATCTTGGGGGTAATGCAACAACAGTCGAATATACTAAAGCCATTATTCAACGACTCGGCTAAACGTGTTGCACTATTAGATTTATGACGACTGGTTTACTTTTTGATCCTGTGTTTCTTGAACATGAAACCAGTCAAGGTCATCCAGAGTGTCGCCAACGTCTGGAAGTTTCTATACAACATCTCAAACAACAATCCTGGTTTGATACGCTAACACAACTGTCACCCAGAACTGCGGATCTGAAGTGGATTGAATCAGTTCATAGTTTTGACTATATCAAACGTGCGCAGGCAGCATGCTCGTCAGGCAATCTCTTTCTTGATTCAATGGATGTCAGCATTTGCCCGGAGTCATTTAACATCGCGCGGAAGGCAACAGGTGCCGTACTTGAAATAGCCGATAAGATCATCAATAAAGAAATTGATAATGGTCTCGCCCTGATCAGGCCACCCGGACATCATGCTGAACATGATCAGGCCCTTGGCTTTTGTCTTTTCAATAATGTTGCCATTCTTGCCAAATACCTGCAGAAGCAGTACCAACTTGATAAAATATTAATACTTGACTGGGATGTTCATCATGGCAATGGTACACAACACACCTTCGAGGCTGATCCCTCAGTGCTTTATATCAGTACCCATCAATATCCTTTCTACCCTGGTACAGGTGCGTATAGTGAAACGGGTATTCACAAAGGTGCCGGTGCAACGCTCAATTGTCCCATGCCAGCGGGTGCATCAGATGGTGATTATGAATTGGTCTTCAAGGATCAGATTTTACCCAAAATAGATGAATTCAGACCTGAGGCAATCATTATCTCGGCTGGGTTTGACGCACATATTGATGATCCCCTGGGACAGATTAACCTGAGTGCCGAGTTTTATGCATGGATGACCGAACGCATCATGGAAAAAGCCGCACAATATTCCGACAATCAGATTATTTCCGTGCTTGAAGGGGGGTATCATCTTGGCATGTTACCAATATGCATTGAACAACATCTTTCTACTTTAAATGCTTACAAAGTGTGACGCGTGCAAATACATCTAACAACACTGGGTTGTAGACTGAACGAAGCTGAGCTTGAAAGCTGGGCTACAGGATTCATGTCAAAAGGCCATGTCATCACGCAAACACCGGAACAGGCCGATGTCGTGGTCATCAATACCTGTGCTGTAACACAGGATGCGGTACGCAAATCAAGACAGTTAATACGAAGAACACACCGAAATAACCCAACTGCGAAACTTGTT
>SMWN01000132.1 GCA_004356415.1 Gammaproteobacteria bacterium | reverse complement strand
TCCCCGGCTCCAGGGAAAAGACCGCCAATACCGACAATTGCGATACGTTGCATTAAGTTAACTCATTGATTAATAATGTAAATATTGAAAATTCACTGCAGAATTTCTTGCTCTCCGTGTTCCTGCCTAATTTTCACGTTGTTCCGGGGTCAGAGTATACATTGCAGCACTAAAAATCTTTGTATGCATTTCCAGGTAGTTTGGGTATGGGTTGATTTCTGTCATTAATTTGTATTGGATAAATGCTAAAGTAGAGACGGTAGAGAAGTTTAATTTAAAAAAAGATAATGAAAACGATTTCGCTAATATTCATTTCAATTTTTATGTCTGTTCCCGTCATTGCAGCGGAGAAGATCACTGTGAAAACTGCCAGGATATCTGAAGTTGCGATTTATCCCGAGCGTTCGGCACCTGCGACGGTCGTCAGTCTTAATGAAAGTGTCATCAGTGCGCGTATTGCAGCCAGAGTTGATGTGCTCTCGGTTCGCGTTGGAGATATTGTCGAAAAAGGCGGTGATCTGGCAACACTAGATTGTGCCGATTACGAGCTCGCCTATCGTGAGTCTGTCGCCAGACGGGAAGCCCTGCAAACCAGAAGAGATTTTGCACAGCGCAGGGTAGAACGGACACGTCAGCTCATTGCTAAACAATCCATTGCTGAAGAAATACTTGATGAACGTGAATCTGATTACGCGGTATTGGGATCTGAACTGAAAGGCATACAGGCTGAGATCAAAATGAAAAATCTGGATCAATCACGTTGTACAGTGACCAGTCCTTTTCGTGCCCTGGTGATAGAGCGTGCAAGTGCAGTGGGTGAATTTGTAAGTGTCGGGACAGCACTGGTAAAGATCATGGATATTGATAACACTGAAATTTCCGCACAGGTATTAAGTCGTGATGCCACGCAGTTGAATCAGGCAAGCAAACTTTATTTTGAGCATAATGGTGTTCGTTATCCGGTAGAACTTAGATCTATTCTTGGTGCCATTGATGCTGAAACAAGAAATCGTGAAAGTAGATTAATCTTTACTGATACTCATGCCCTGCCCGGTGCAACCGGTAAACTCGTCTGGCGTGATAAGCGAGCACATATCCCCGGCGATTTATTAGTGCGTCGTCATGGCGAACTCGGTGTATTTACTGTCGAAAAAAATATCGCTCGATTTAATTCAATACCAGGCGCACAGGCAGGTCGCGCTAATGCCACCGCATTGGCTGATGATGTTCGTGTTGTTACAGAAGGACATTACTCATTAACTGAATCTGCACCCGTCGATATAGTTAATTAAATATGACTTTGTTTCAGCGGTTTCTCGCGAATCATGTTTTTGCGAACCTTACCTTTTGTTTGATCCTGGTTATTGGAAGTATCTCTTACTTACAAATGCCTCGTGCAAAAGATCCAGAGATCAACTTTAACTGGATAAGCATCATTACTTTTTTCCCCGGTGCTGCTGCGGAAGATGTTGAAAAAAGAATTACCGATCCGATTGAAGATGCACTACGCAGTTCGATCAAAGATATTAAATTTGTATCCAGTACCAGTCGCGAAGGTATCTCAAATATTCTTGTGCGATTTAACCAGATCAGTGAGGATGAGTTTAATAGTCATCTCACCGATCTCCGGCGTGAAGTTCAAAACACTTATTCAAGTGAATTACCTGAAGAATCAGAAGACCCGATCGTTTATGAAATCACTACCTCAAATGCTTTTCCATCTGCCACCGTCGTCATCACCAGTGCAGGTGATGATGAAAATCTCCGCCGACAAATCAGAAACATCAAAAAAGATATTGAATTGATTGATGGTGTGGATCGTATCAATGAACTTGGACTTGCCGATCCGGAGTTACACATTACATTCATTCCTGAACGACTGGAGGGTTTAGGGATCACACCGGGCGATCTGTCAGACACCGTGCGGGCCTATTTTCGTGACGTCTCTGCAGGCGATATTCAAACTGATGATGGTCAGTGGATAGTCAGAATTGAAGGAACCAGCACGGATCCCGGAATCTTGGCAGATTATCCGGTGACAACGGCGAACGGTATTGTGCCACTGGGCAATCTTGCTGAATTCACGCGTACCACAGAGGAAGCCACAGAAATTGTCAGGTTTAATGGTGGGCCAGCAGCATTACTGGCTATTACCAAACAAGCTAACACCAATGTGCTCAAACTGGTTGATGACATACGACACTATATTGATGAACGTAATCAATATAAAACGAAGACAGGTGTAGAGATTTTCCTGATTGATGATCAGACGATTAGCACACGCAAGGCACTGTCCTTGATGCAGACTAATGCCATCATTGGTTTGATGATGGTGTTGGTGGTGACATGGATATTTCTTGGTCCCCGAATTGCGGTGCTGACCAGTATTGGTATCCCGTTTACGCTGGCCGGTACTTTTCTGATCCTCAATATAATCGACATGTCCCTGAATAATATGGTTCTACTCGGCGTGGTGATTGCGCTAGGTATGCTGGTTGATGATGCAGTTGTCGTCGTTGAATCTATTTATCAGCGCCTGCAGCAGGGAATGAAACCAATGGGGGCGGCGATAGGTTCACTGCAAGAAGTATTTGCACCGGTAACTACATCGGTAATGACGACGATGGCGGCATTTTTACCATTGATGTTAATGCCCGGTATCCTCGGTGATTTTATGCGAGTCATCCCCATGGTCGTCACCCTGGCACTGGCTGTCAGTTTGTTAGAGGCCTACTGGATGCTACCGGCTCATGTGATCGCAGCAAACATTGATTTAACAAAGCCGTCGAAAGGTCAAAAACGTCGAGAACAATTTACCCACTGGATCCGTTATAGCTATATCAAGTTACTGTTAAAGGCATTGCGCTATCCCGTCATCTCTATTTCAGCAGTACTCTCTGTTTTTGTTCTGGCAGTAATGATTGTTGTTGGAGGGCACATCCGTTTTAATTTTTTTGAAGGTGATGAACTAAGGCTTTTTTACATTAACGTCGAAATGCCACGTGGTGCGACTTTAAATGACACCAGTGAGATGCTAGCCAAAATACAGGCTCGTGTACTTGAAGAAGTTCGTCCACATGAACTGCGGTCATCAGTCACTTATTCCGGGCAACAGTTTACGGAAACAGAACCCCTGTTTGGTGACACCGTCGGACAAATCATGATCAGTCTGGTGCCGGATGAAAATGGATCACGTGTAGTAGCTGAAATAGTGGATGCTGTAAAAGCAGTGGTTATCAATTTTCCAGGCACCTCCAATGTTTCATTATTACGCATTAAAGATGGGCCACCGACCTCAAGACCTATTAATGTAAAAATACGTGGTGATGAAATTTCTGAAATTAAATTAGCGGCAAAAGCGCTCACCAGTTATCTTAAAAGTAACCCACTCTTTAGTGATGTGACCATGGATGATCGCCCAGGTAATCCTGAGTTGGTCTTGCGTTACGATGGTGAAGCCATTCAACGCGCAGGTATATCGCCATCGGTAGTGAGTCGTAGTATTCAGTCTTTTGTGGATGGTGAGATCGTTACTGATTTTCAGGATGAAGGTGAAAAGGTCAAAGTTCGAGTGCAGGCTGATCAGAGTAACTGGAGTGATGTTGATAATTTATTAAGACAAACAATTGCATTACCCGATGGCCGTTCAGTCGCTATCGGTGAATTAGTACATGCAGAGCGAGGTTTGGGTATTAACAATATTCGGCATTTCAATTTCAGAAAAACTATTACCCTGGAAGCAGATATTGATAAAGATAAAATCGATACGGTAGAAGCGAATGAATTAATTGCTGAAGAATGGAAAAAATTACGAAAAGATCATCCGACGATTGATCTTGATTTCACAGGGATTCTTGATGACATCAAAACAAGTCTGGACTCACTCTTTGTTTTGTTCCTCTTTGGAGTTGGTTTAATGTACATCATCCTGGGGACGCAATTCAGAAGCTACTTCCAGCCCTTAATGATACTGGTCACCATACCACTGGCTTTTACTGGCGTGGTGATGGGCTTATTGGTTACGGGTAATCCACTCAGTCTATATACTTTATATGGTGTGGTTGCGCTGGCAGGGATATCAGTGAATGCGGCGATTGTTTTAATCTCGGCCGCCAATGCAAGATTGGAAAATGGCATGAGTTTATTACATGCAACTATCTATGCAGCAAGAAGAAGGGTGATTCCTGTATTAATTACATCATTGACAACCATTGCTGGTTTGTTTTCATTGGCAACGGGTTTGGCTGGTCATTCTCTAATATGGGGCCCAGTGGCCACAGCGATTGTCTGGGGTCTGGCCTTTTCAACGGTGTTGACCCTGTTTGTGATCCCGATGTTGTATCGGGGATTTATGAGGTTTAGTGATCGGGTGGTGGTGACATAGAAGAACTCTCAAAAAAACAAAGCAATACAACGGGTATGTTTATCGGTATTGGTCTTGATCTGAACACTACGAATTTTCATTTCCGTTGGTCTCTTCTAAATCGCGCAAAAAACTGGGGAAATCCATTCAAAAGATCGCAGTTGCGGGCTAAGGTTAGATGGAAAACGTGGTCTGACCCCAATTATTCTTGGGGAGGTTTTTTTATTTTATGAATAGTGTTCAGATTATCGACTAATTTACTATCTCGACTTAGCAATAATCTGAAATATTCTTTTGGTATTTTTATAATACGCGATTCACTACTTGCTCTCGCATAAATACCATATTTTTCTTTGCCATCCGGCATTAATTCTGTTTCTCCAAAAAAGTTCCCTTCCTTATATCTTGAAACAACAATACTCTTTCCATCACTCCCGGATTTTAATAGCTCAACATTACCTTCCAGAATAACGTACATATATTCAGCAGGATCGGATGCTTTAAATACAAATTCATTTTGCTTGTAAGTGATTAATGCGGCCCAATCTCTTATGGTGAGTAATTCTTCATATTTAAGACTATTAAACATGGGCAGGCCCATGATCATGTCACGAACTTCATCAGGTGGGAAACGACCCTTGATTGTTGTATCTCCTTTTATGGCTTCTAAGACACGTTGTTTGTCCATTCTGAAAACTTTTGCGGGTAAATAAGCGCGTACTGAAGCTGTGCGCTTGACAGGTTTTTCACTTAATACGGCGTTTTCACCAAAATATTTACCAGCATTGAGGACTGCGATACTCATTTCACGATTATCAAACTCACCCGTAATATAAACTTCCACCGAACCCTCAAGTATTATATACATGCATTCACCGACCTCAGATACGCGAAAGATGTCTTCTTTGGATTCGTAATCCTCGATACCATTTTCGGGGACGTCCAGGAACTGCTGTAGTTCAGTTTCTGTCAGCTGACTAAAAATCTCCAGCTTACGTAAATATCGAGGTTGCAAATATTGGAAATACGGATTCATAGTAGCGAAATAGATTTACTATTTTCTTTTGATTTAAATGGGTTTGTAATATCTAATTACAGTTTAATACTTAGGTTGTGTAATTTGTTTTTGGCAAAGGCTTCTTCCAGTGATGCATCAATTACACATTCATAATTATCGATGCGTGCGATGAGTTGATCGTTTTTATCGATAAACTCGATCGTTGCTATTGCACGATGTTCTGAATGATCAATAACGTTGATATTAATCTTGCAGCCTTCTTTGGGAAAAGATTTTTGAAATTGTTTGTACTCACCAATGGCTGTAGGGAGTGAGCCTACGCCGAATTGTTCGAAGCACCACAGGATCATCATCTGGAAGCAACTGTCGAGTGCCAGTGGATCGGTGAGCCATGAAGAGCGTATGGGTTTATTCATCCAGTTCTTTGGTGAGGTTACGCCACTGATTATTGCAGTAATACCTGAGGCACTACAGGCCTCAACATCCGTTATGCCGTGCAACATATTTCCATGGAATAACCTATTAGATGTATAGATTTCGTTTGCAGCTTGTGAATACTGTCCCGTTATAGTTTGGTTACGGAGACCTTCTTGCTGAATCATATCAGCAGCTAGAATTATTTCTGCACGGGCATGGAGGACTTTGCCACTACGCAATTCAACAGGCACGATGTCTTTACCGTTTTCTTGATGAATGTCGCCAGCGAGAATTTGCAGATCTATCGTTTCATCCGCATCCAGCGTTACGCCTTTGAAGAGTCGGAAATTTCTAAAGCCGTGATAGTTAAGGCCTGGGTTATCGTGCATGGCGCCATGCGCTAACCATTCTGTGATCATTGCGACTGGCAATACCGCATGACCATTCATGACGTGTGATTGTAGAAAAGCATGATCATTCACATTTAATGTGCGTGAAAAAGCAACGTGCATATTCACGGCAGGAATTTCTGATGTTTCGGTAATTGTGGAATAGTCTGTTTCAGGTGTATTTATTTTGGCAGCAGGTTTTTGTGTTAATGCACCAAGCACAACTACTTCGGCAGGGCCTTCATGCGCAATCTCTTGCATTAAATAATCCGCACCGGCTTTTAAATCAATTACACCAATACCTTCGCTCTCAAAGATCTTCTTTAACGCAGGTGTGACCATGCCACCATCCCATGGTCCCCAGTTGACACTGACAACGCGACAGTCTTTACGTAAG